>CAYZHL010000100.1:2615-8632 GCA_964478095.1 uncultured Clostridia bacterium
CTTGTTGAGACTCATGGCCATACTCGCAGTCGTGGTGCTCGCCTCGATGACCACTGGATGCCTAAAGGCTACCATCACGGGCAAGATCGAGCCGCAACCGCTGGCATTGAGTAAGGGTGATGCGCTTCCCGGCGCCCTTACGCTCACGATGACCGGCTGGCTGGCCGGCGGAGTCTTCGACAACCTGGATGTTGAGTTCTTCGACGCACAATCGGTCTCCCTCAAGAAACTCACGAATCTGACTATCGATGGCCTGATTCTCGCTCCGGTGCAGAAGACGGCTTCCATCGAGCTGAGCGCGATTGATGGCCTGGTGGCCCCGGATGAGCTGTGGGACGGCGACAACTTCGTGGGCGCCACGGCGACGTTCACAGTCAAGCCGAATGCCACGAACTACAACCTGACACCGGTAGTCATCTCAGGAGTTGGGATTATCGAGGACTAGCAGGCGAGGCTTCGCGACAGGGGTCCCGGGCAGTCTACACTCTCGGGCCCCTATCTCATTGCGACCGGCGCCATTGCGATTGACGGTTCTGGGCTGTTCACCGTGAAGAGCGCCATCCTCGAATGCGTGGACGCGGACGGGGAGGGGGCAGATGATCCGCGTCTGCCCGCAGGCGGCGCGCCTAGACTGGAGTAGGGCGGTGTTCTGTGCTAACCTTCAGGGTAGTGGCGAACAATAAGGCGAGTTGGGAGCGTGCCTCGAAGCTTTGCGCAGGCCTCTCGCGGCAGCGGCACAAAGGGCGACAAGGGGCGGGATGCGAGAATGAACGTACATACCAGGTACATAGCTCGCGCGGCGGTCATCGCCGGCGTCTACGCCGGCCTGTGCCTGCTTCTCGCCCCCATCTCGTACAAGGTGCTCCAGGTACGGGTGGCTGAGGGCCTGACGCTTCTTCCCATGGTGTGGCCTGAGGCCGTGGTAGGGCTCACTCTTGGCGCGCTCATTGCCAACACAGCCGGCCCCTTCGGGATCGTCGATATCGTGTTCGGAACGGCGGCCACGGCGATCGCCGCCTGCCTTACCTACAGATACCGCGGTTCGCGACTGGCTTTCGTCTTCCCCATAATAGTCAACGGCCTCGTGGTTGGCGGATACCTTCCGTTTGTCGCCAACATGCAGATCCACGCGTGGACTATCCCCGCAGTGATGCTATCGGTTGCCGCGGGCGAAGCGGTTGCCGTGTTCGCAGTGGGCGTTCCGCTTCTCCGCGCCCTGCGCAAGATAGGCATGATAGAATAAGCGAAGAACAGACACAAGAGGAGACTGACTGTGCGCAGGGTTGCCATTGCCACTCTTGGATGCAAAGTCAACCAGTATGACTCGGACGCGCTCGCGGCGGAGTTTGGCAGGGCCGGCTTCGAGGTGGTGCCGTTTGGCGACAGGGCGGACGTGTACGTGGTGAACACGTGCACCGTCACGCAGATTGGCGACAAGAAATCGCGGCAGCTGATCCGCAGAGCCCATGCCAAGAACCCTGAGGCCGTGGTCGTGGCGACCGGCTGCTACGTGCAGGCCTCGCCGAGTGAGGCGGCGGCGATCCCCGGGGTGTCGGTGGTGTCGGGCACGTCTGATCGCGCCGGCATCGTCCGGGCCGTGACGGACTTGGTCCAGAACCAGGGCGCTACGGCAGTGCTCGTCTCGGACATAGGCGAGTGCCGTATCTATGAAGAGCTCCCCTCTGAGGGTACAGCCGAGCGCACTCGAGCCTACGTCAAGATTGAGGACGGGTGCGAGAACTTCTGCGCGTACTGCAAAGTCCCCTACGTGCGCGGTCCGGTGAGAAGCCGCGATTTCGAGCGGATACGCGAGGAGGTGGCGCGCCTGTGCGCCCGGGGGTTCCGCGAGATAGTCCTCACAGGTATTGACCTGGGGGCCTACGGGCGCGACTTCGGCGGCTCGCCGAGTCTGGCCGATGTGCTCCAAATGGCGGCGCGCACTGAAGGAATTGCGCGCCTGCGCCTAAGCTCCGTCGATCCCACGGATGTAACCGACAGGCTTCTCGACATCATGGGGTCCGAACCTGCAGTCTGTCCACATCTGCATGTGCCGCTGCAGTCCGGCGACGATCACGTGCTCGAGCGCATGAACCGTCGCTACACCAGCGCCCAATTTGAAGCAGTTGTGGCCCGCGCCCGCGCCCGCGTCCCCGACCTTGCGGTGACGAGCGATGTGATAGTAGGCTTCCCCGGCGAGGACGAAGCGGCCTTCGAGGCCACCATGGCGCTCTGTGGGCGCGTGGGCTTCTCGCGTCTTCACGTCTTTCAGTATTCAAGGCGTCGCGGCACCGTTGCCGCAGGCCTTGCTGGGCAGGTACCCCGAGAGGATAAGCAGCGCCGCAGTGAACGGCTAATTGCCCTCGGGCGCGAACTGGCTCTCAAGTTCCATCGCGGCCTGCTAGGCCAGATCGTCCACGTGCTGGTCGAGAAGTCGCACGGGGCCGCGTGTGAGGGGCTAACCGGCAACTATGTTCGGGTTGTTGCGAGCCGAGGAGCCGAAGCCGAGGGCTTGGCTCCGCAGCCCGGCGCCATGGCGGCTGTGCGGGTCACCGAGGCTCATGAAGGTTTTGTCCAGGGAGTCGTAGAAGGCGCAGTAGAGGGGGTGTAGACAATGGGCGATTGCATCTTCTGCAAGATAGCCGCGAGGGAGATCCCCGCGTCCTTGGCCTACGAGGACGATCAGTTGCTGGCGTTTGGCGACGTCAACCCCCAAGCGCCTGTGCACGTTCTCATAATACCGCGGGAACATATTCCCAGCCTGAGCCATCTGGATTCGAGTCACGACCAGCTTGTGGGAAGGGCGCTTCGGCTCGCGGCCGAACTGGCCAAGGGGAAAGGCCTGGGTGAGAGCGGTTACCGCGTTGTAGTCAACTCAGGGCCGGATGCGGGGCAGAGCGTGGGCCATCTCCATTTCCACGTTCTCGGCGGACGCGCGATGGGTTGGCCGCCGGGATGAACCGGTGGAACTAGGCCGCGGCGAGATTGACACTGCCGGAACGCGTGAAGTATAATTTGACAAGATTGCCTCGTGGGCCACGTACGGATCCACGGAGCTACGTGCAGTGGTGTTGGATGATTCTCGCACGGAGAGGGGGGTATCCGTATGTCAGAGATCAGGGTCGGCAAGAACGAATCGCTAGACAGTGCACTCCGTCGCTTTAAGCGGCAGTGCCAGCAGTCGGGTGTGTTAGCCGAGATTCGCAGGCGCGAGCACTATGACAAGCCTAGCGTGCGGAAGAAGAAAAAGTCCGAAGCTGCCCGAAAGCGGAGGTTTCGCTAGTCGGTCGGCAGCTTGACCCCCCGTAGTGCGGTGTGAGCACGAGTGAACATGAATGTGGGAGAGACGATTGTCTCTCCCACATTATTTTCCCCCGCGTGGGCAGATTGATGTGGTGAGACCGACATGGGACAAGGGAGTGTTCACCGTGAGTCTCCTTCGCAGACTGGCCCGCGGCGGCATGCGCAGGCCCAGGATGATGCTGGCACGGCCGCTGTTGCCACTGGAAGAGGTCGCGGACGGAATCGGGACTGCCGCTCCCGGGGGCGAGAAACCCGAAGCGCCGGGAAAAGCCGGCGCCGCGCCGCCAGCCTCGCCGATCCCCGATACGCTGGACGGTGTTGAACGGCGACTTCGCGATCTGCTGGGTGAAGGTAGCCCGGATGTGATCATACGCCGCGTGGTCATTTGGACCAACCCTGAGATCGAAGGCATGCTTTTCTACATCGAAGGACTCGCGTCGCGCGATGTCGTCAACCTGGTCGCACTGCGCTCCGTGATGCTCGCGGAGCGCGTGCCTACGCTGGACGCCGGCGCGCTGGGCCGCGACAACATCGCTTCCGTGTTCATGACGCATGTTGTACCGTCGGGGCAGATCGCCGTCTTGTCCTGTATCGACAAGGTCGTCGATCACGTTCTGACGGGCGAGGCCGCCCTGTTCATCGAGGGCGCGCGCGAGTGCGTGGTCTTTGAGGCCAAGGGCTGGGAACACAGGGGAATCGAAGAACCGCATACAGAGAAGGTGGTTCGCGGGCCGCGCGAGGGCTTCTCCGAACTGCTGCGAGCCAATACCGCATTGGTCAGGCGGCGCATGCGCACACCCGACCTCAGGATGGACTCTGTGAAGGTAGGCCGGAGATCCAAGACGGATATCGTTATTGCCTATGTCGAGGGGCTTACCAACCCACGTCTGATTACCGCAGTCAAGGACCGGATCGACCATATCGACACTGATATCCTGCCTGACTCGGGTTTGATCGAGGAGTTCATTGAAGACTACCCCTACTCGCCGTTCCCCCAGATGCAGTATACGGAGCGCCCCGACCGTTTCTGTGCGGGGCTGTCAGAAGGGCTTGTAGGCATAATCGTGGACGGAAGCCCCATGGCGCTCTTGGCTCCGGGCAACCTTGCGAGCTTCTTCCAGTCGCCTGAAGACTACTACGAGCGATTTCCATACGGAGGGCCGTTGCGCGCCCTGAGGTATGTCGCAGGGGTCATTGCCCTGGTCTTTCCGGCGCTGTACGTGGCCATATCTCTGTTTCATCAGGAGATGCTCCCCACCAAACTCGCTCTTGCGATCGCCGGATCGCATGTGCCTGTGCCATTCCCAGTGCTTGTTGAGGCTCTTCTTATGGAGGTGGCTCTTGAGCTGATAAGGGAGTCGTCGGTCCGGCTGCCCGACCCGGTGGGGCAGACCATGGGCTTCGTGGGGGCTCTTCTGCTTGGAGACGCGGCCGTATCGGCCGGGCTCGTGAGCCCGATCATGGTGATAGTTGTGGCCGTGACCGGCCTGGCCTCTTTCACCATCCCGCACTACCCAACCGGCCTGGCGATCAGGCTGCTCAGGTTCTTGCTCCTGTTTTCTTCGGCCTGGTTGGGGCTGTTTGGGCTGATGGCGGGGCTCATGGCTATCGCGCTTCATCTGGGCGCCCTGACATCCTTCGGCGTTCCGTATCTTGAGCCCCTGATGAAGCCCAGACCTTCGCTGCGCGACGTAGTATGGCGTTCGCCGGTGTTCACCTTCAACAAGCGACCTGAGTACCCCGAACCGCTGGATCAGGTGCGTCAGAAGAAGTTCATCCGCACATGGGCGCCGGGAGTGGCCGAGATGGCGCGCAAAGAATCTCGGGAAGGAGGCGGCGGCGACGGAGATGACGGAGAAAACCACGACAAGAGCGGAAACGGCGAGCGACAAGCCGAGAAATGAGATCTACTACACTCAGATAGTCGTGATTACGGCCATGATCGTCTTTGCCACAGGGTTTCTGGCTGCGGCCAGGGTTCTGGTTCCTGCAGCCGGAACGGCGGCATGGATATCCGTTCTGATAGGCGGCGCCTTTGGCCTGGGCATAGCCGTCCTCGCCGGGTATCTGGCGCAGCGGTTCCCCGATCACAGCCTTGTCCGCATGGCCCAGAGGATATACGGCGCTGTGCCAGGCAAGCTGATAGGCCTGTCTTTTGCCGCTTACTGCACCGTGGTGCTGGGCCTTGGATCACGCGAGTCTGTACTGGCGATGTGGATCGCGTTTCTGCAGACTACGCCTCCGGTGCTGATAAGCGCCGTCTTCTATGTTCTGATCATCTATGCCGCCTACCTCGGGATCGAGGCCATAGCCCGGGTGTCGCTCATCTTCTTCCCCCTGGTAGTGGCATCGCTTCTGGCACTGACTGCCTTGGCCGCCCCGGTGGCAGTGCCGGGACGCCTGTTGCCCATTGTCGGCAACGGGCTCGGGCCGGTCGTCCGTGCCGGCTTCTTGGCCGCCTCCTACGCGGGTGAGAGCATCGTAGTCCTGGCCATTGTCTCCAGGGCGATGGCTACAGGGGTTGCAGCGGGGATGGTCATCATGGCTGCTGCCACCGGGTTTGGAGTGATGATGCTCGGGGTGCGAGGTATATCGCGGGTTACGTTTCCGGTGCTCGAGACCGCCAGGATGGTCGGGTTCGGGCAGTTTCTTGAGCGAGCCGAGATACTCTTCCTCGCACTGTGGTTCTCAGCTGCTCTGCTGAAACTGGCAACGGT
>CAYZHL010000101.1:0-8510 GCA_964478095.1 uncultured Clostridia bacterium
AACCTCGGTGGGCGCCAAGATCATAGCGAGGCGGGCCGAAGTCATAGCCGAACTCGACCGGCTGGGCCGCGAAGCGCATCGCAGAATAACGGGCACACCGGGCGATCTCGCGGTGAGGTATGTCCCGTCCGTTCAGTTTGAAGCGCCCGATGTGCATGCGATCGCGGGCGCCTTTCGGGGCCGTCTTGCCCAGATTCGAAGAGTCGAGCTGCTTCGCGGCATCACAATGTGTGGGCCTCATCGCGACGATATTCTGTTCGCACTCGATGGTGTCAATGTGGCTGCGTTCGGATCCCAGGGTCAGCAGAGATCCACGGTGCTTGCGGTGAAGTTTGCAGAGGTCGAGTTCATACGCGCACGCACCGGCGATCAGCCGGTCCTACTTCTGGACGATGTTCTGTCGGAACTGGACGAGTGCCGGCGGGCGCACCTCTTGGCAGAGATCGTAGGCAGATACCAGGCTCTGGTCACCAGCGTTGAGCCTGGCTGCCTCGAGATAATGCCGCCTGGGGCCAGGGTATTCACGATTAGCGCGGGGCAGATCAGAACTCGGGAGGAACGCGGGGATGCTGTGCCGTCTGAGGGACGCCCTCAACACAACAGTAGACAGGCTGGGCTACAGGGGCCGACTGCGCTCGCTGGCGGCGATGCGGTCGTGGAATGAGGACATAGCTCCCTGCCTCAAGACGGAATCACGGGCCACGTTCATCAGGGGCAAGGTGCTGTATGTCACGGTCGAAAAGCCCGTGTGGGCGCAGCAACTCACCATGATGAAACAGGACCTGATCGACAGGGTGAACGCGTCGGCGGGGGGCGGCGTGGTTACTGACATACGATTCCGCACAGGCCAGATCAGGGAAGCATTAAGATGGGGACCCACGACTCGCGAGGAAGCCGCGGCGGACTCGGGCGAAGGAGTCGCGGATGTTGTTCCCGACTGGATGAGCGTTGAACCGAACGTCGACGCGCGGGCAAGGGCACAGGCGGCGGCGCTGCCTATCGCCGACGATGAGCTGCGCAGTCGATTCCAAGAGCTCATGCTGTTGAATGTCAAATACAGGGCGTGGGCTCGGTGCAACCTAGGCGCCGGCGCGGCGCAGGCAGCGGAGGTTCTAAGGCGCGAACCGTGGCTCGCCGACGATCATCTTCGTTCACTCGTGCCCAGCGTTACGCCTGATGACCTGATGCGCGCGCGGGCTGTAGTAGCGGCTGAGTTCTGCGAAGAAGCGCGTGCACGCATGGCGGTCGAAAGCGTCGCCGCCGGTGCGGACCCCGACTCCGATGTCGGGCAGCGCCGGGTCGAGCTGAGATTGCTTGTCGAGTCCATGACTATGCTCTTGACAGGCCGACCTCCTGAGCAAGTAGACGAAAGCTTGGTAACATATGCTCTTGGCGAGGAGTTTGCCAGCTATGCGCGACAAACCGAATAGGCCGGATAAGCAGCATAAGTCCTTTGAGCCCATGGTTTTGCGCGGAAAGCATTGGGACGCGCCTTTCCACTGGCTCTACTTGGGCGGCGATGCGGTAATCGATAGCCGCGAGGTAGTAGCCATACTTGATGGAGAAAGGGGCAGACGCTCGGATGCGCTGACGGAGTACATACATAGAAACGTGGAGGCAGGAAGGGCAGTAGATGTGTCCGACGGCGGATCCGTCAAGTCAGTGGTGATCACCGCGGACCGGGTCTACCTGAGTCAGGTGGCGCCGCCTACAGTGGGCAGGAGAGCCAATATCATCTACTTGGGCGAGGGCGAGGGCGAGGAATAGCCAGCCGTTTTAGTGTATAATTGATCTGGTGGGCGCCGTGGTGCGAACTCATACACCACGGCGATTTTGTGGGGTTGGCCAACGATCAGGGAGGTAGTCCTTTGGAAAACTCCGGCGCACGGAACAACAACAACACGCAGTACAATGCCGATCAGATTCAGGTGTTGGAAGGGCTTGAAGGGGTTCGTAAGCGCCCCGCCATGTATATCGGGAGCACGGATGCCAGAGGCCTTCACCACCTGGTCTATGAGGTCGTCGACAACGCTATCGACGAGGCCCTCGCCGGCTTTTGCGACACCATCGTGGTGACGATAGGGGCCGACGGTTCGGTCTCGGTTGAGGATAACGGCCGAGGAATCCCCGTCGACATACATCCCAGGGAAGGCATACCCGCTCTGGAAGTCGTCCTGACGATGCTGCATGCAGGCGGCAAGTTCGGGGGCGGGGGATACCGCGTGTCGGGAGGGCTCCATGGGGTGGGCGTGTCGGTAGTGAACGCGCTCTCCGAGTCGCTTGAAGCATGGGTACGGCGCGACGGCCGCGTCCACTATCAGGCGTTCACGCGCGGAGCCACGGCTATGCCGCTAGAGGTGAAGGGGCCTGCCGACACCACCGGAACCACAATCAAGTTCTGGCCGGATCCCGATATCTTCGAAACGCTCGATTTCAACTTCGACACTCTGTCCTTCAGGCTGAGAGAGTTCGCCTTCCTCAGCGCTGGAACCAAGATAGTGTTGCGCGATGAGCGCGACGTGGGCGACAGCGGCGCTCCCAGGGAGAGTGTGTTTCGGTACGAGGGCGGAATTCGCTCATTCGTCGAATTCATCAATAAGGCAAAGGATCCCGTTCATGCCGACGTGATATATGTGTCGAAGGAGCTTGAGTCAGTATCGGTGGAAGCCGCCGTTCAGTATAACGATGGCTACTCGGAGAACATGCTTTGCTTCGCAAACTACGTCAATACTACTGAGGGCGGAACGCACCTGTCGGGGTTCAGGTCGGCGCTCACTCGGTCCATAAACGACTATGCCCGGAAGGCAAATGTGCTCAAGGACAACGACGAGAACCTGGTGGGCGACGATGTGCGCGAAGGGCTAACGGCCGTGCTCAGCGTGAAGCTGGAGGACCCGCAGTTCGAAGGGCAGACCAAGACCAAGCTCGGCAACAGCGAGATGCGCGGCATAGTCGACTCCGTGATAACCGAAGGCCTAACAGTATACTTCGAGGAGAACCCGGGCACGGCCCGCAAGATCGTCGAAAAGTGCGTTGCGGCGGCGCGGGCTCGTGAAGCGGCGCGAAAGGCCAAGGAACTCACTCGCAGGAAGTCGGCTCTTGAGGTATCGTCGCTTCCCGGGAAGCTTGCCGACTGCACTCTGCGTGATCCGGATCTGTGCGAGCTCTACATCGTGGAGGGCGACTCCGCCGGCGGATCCGCGAAATCAGGCCGCGACCGCAGATTCCAGGCGATCATGCCGATCAGGGGCAAGATAATCAATGTTGAGAAGGCTCGTATCGACAGGATCTTTGCCAATGCGGAAATCAGGGCTATGATAACTGCTCTAGGCACCGGAATAGGCGAGGATTTCGATATCTCGAAACTTCGCTACGGCAAGGTCGTCATCATGACAGACGCCGACGTCGATGGAGCTCACATACGCACGTTGCTCCTGACATTCTTCTTCCGGTTCATGAGGCCGCTTATTGAGAACGGCAACATCCTGATAGCGCAACCGCCTCTGTACATGGTGCGCCAGGGCAAGAAGGAGCACTACGCGTACAGCGACCGGGAACTGCAGGAGGTGCTGGGCAGCCTGGGAGGCGGCAACTACCCGGTGCAGCGCTACAAGGGTCTCGGCGAGATGAACTCCGAGCAACTGTGGGACACCACGATGAACCCTTCGACCCGCACCATGCTCAAGGTGACGATGGAAGACGCCATCGCGGCGGATCAGATATTCACGATGCTTATGGGCGACAAGGTCGAGCCCAGGCGGGAGTTTATCGAGACCCACGCCAAGTACGCTACAGAGCTGGATGTCTGATCTCCTGATACTCTGCTTTATGCTTTGAGGTGTTGAAGTTTGACCGAGCTTACTGACGGAAAGATGGTCCCGATCGACATAGAACACGAGATGCGCAAGTCATTCTTGCTCTACTCGATGAGCGTCATAATGAGCAGGGCTCTGCCTGATGTACGCGACGGGCTCAAGCCGATCCACCGTAGGATTCTCTACGCGATGCACGATATCGGGCTCACCGCGGAAAAGCCTTACAGGAAGTCGGCCACAGTAGTAGGCGAAGTCATCGGCAAGTACCACCCCCACGGCGAGTCGGCGATTTACGATGCCATCGTCAGGTTGGCCCAGGACTTTTCGCTGAGGTATCCGATGGTCGATGGCCACGGGAACTTCGGCTCGGTAGACGGCGACCCGGCAGCGGCCATGCGCTACACAGAAGTCAGAATGGCTAAGCTCGCGTCGGCGATGCTGTCTGACATCGAAAAAGACACAGTCGACTTCGCCCCGAACTATGACGCGTCTACCAAGGAACCGATGGTGCTGCCGTCGCGGTTCCCGCAACTTCTGGTGAACGGCTCATCAGGGATAGCCGTCGGCATGGCCACCAACATTCCGCCCCACAACCTAGTTGAGGTAATCGATGGAGTAATCCATCTGATCGATCACCCTGAGGCGTCAGTGGCTGAGCTGATGGAGTACATCAAGGGTCCTGACTTCCCTACTGCCGGGCTGATCCTGGGCACGCAGGGTATCCGCGATGCCTACCATACCGGCCGAGGAAGCCTGAAGCTCAGGGCACGGGCCAAGATCGAGCCGATGAACGGCGGCCGGCAGCGAATAGTCGTCACGGAGATTCCCTACCAGGTCAACAAAGCACGGCTGGTGGAGCGCATTGCCGAGTTGGCTCGCGACAAGCAGATCGACGGCATCAGCGACCTACGCGACGAGTCTGACCGGGAAGGCATGCGAATCGTCATTGAACTGCGGCGAGACGGCAACGCCAATGTGGTGCTGAACCAGCTTTACAAGCATACGCCCATGGAAACCACCTTTGGCGTCATCATGCTGGTGCTGGTCAACAACGAACCACGCGTGCTCAACCTCAAAGAAGTGCTGCATTACTACATCGCCCACCAGGAAGAGGTAGTAACGCGCAGGACCAAGTTCGAACTGGCAAAAGCGGAGGACCGCGCGCACGTCCTGGAAGGCTTGAGAATCGCGCTGGACCATATAGACGAGATCATCGCCCTCATTCGCGCATCGGCCAGCCGCGACGTGGCCCGCGAAGGCCTCATGCAGCGATTCGGCCTTTCGGAGCGACAGGCCAACGCCATCTTGGACATGCGCCTCGCAAGCCTGACGGGCCTGGAGCGCGAGAAGATCGAACAAGAGTACGCCGAAGTATGCTCCCTGATCAAGCGTCTGCGCGAGATACTGGGCGACGAAGGCCTGCTGCTAAGCGTGATCAAGGACGAGATAATCGCGATCCGCGACAAGTACGGCGACGCGCGCCGCACCGAGATTACGGAGGAAGCGCCCGATATCGAGATGGAGGACCTCATCGCCCGGGAAGACGTGGTGGTGACCATGAGCCACCAGGGCTATATCAAGCGTTTGCCGGTGAACACGTACCGGTCGCAGAGGCGCGGCGGCCGTGGCGTTACAGGCATGGCCACCCGGGAAGAGGACTTCGTGGAGCACCTTTTCGTGACGAATACTCACGACACGATCTTGTTCTTCACGAACCGAGGGAAAGTGTACAGCCTGAGGGGGTACGAGATACCCGAGGCCCAGCGCCAGGCACGCGGCACCGCTATCGTCAACCTTATCGATGTGGAACCGGGTGAGGCCGTAACAGCCCTGATGCCGGTGGTGAAGTTCGTCGACGATGTGTACGTGGCAATGGCAACCGGGCAGGGCACGGTCAAGAAGACGGAGCTTACGGCGTTTGCCGCCATTCGCAGAACCGGCATCATAGGCATCTCGCTCGCTCCCGACGACGAACTCATCGCGGTGAAGATGGTCAGCAAAGACGACGAGATACTTCTGGTGACCAGAAACGGGATGTCCATACGATTCGGCCAGGAAGAAGTCCGGTCCATGGGCAGGAACGCGGCCGGCGTGCGCGGCATTGATTTGGACGTGGGCGACGCGGTTGTGGGCATGGACATCGCGCGCGACAATGCAGACGTGCTGGTGATCACGAACAACGGATTCGGCAAGCGCACGTCGGTGTCGGAATACCGCCCGCAGCGGCGCGGGGGCAAGGGGCTGAAGGCCTGCAAACTGACTGACAAGACCGGCCATATCGCCGGGGTCAAGCTGGTGCGCGAGGAGAACCAGCTGATGCTGATGACTATGGCGGGATATGTGATACGTTTCCAGATCTCCGATGTGCCGAGAATGGGCAGATACGCACAGGGAGTCAAGGCGATGGCTCTTGAGGAGGGCGATCAGGTGATTTCGATCGCAAGGGTGTCGTCGAAGATCTCGGAGGACCTGGAAGAGTAGTAATGACTGACCTGGCGAGAAGCACCAAGGGGAGACAGACCATGGCCGACGTCAAGACCATCATTGAACCCTTCGATGAGGCTGGTGACGCCGCCTTCCGAGTAACAGCGAGCTCGCTTCCGGAGGTATTCACCGGCTGCGGGCTCGCTGTGTCCAATCTCATACTTCCGCAAGGAGAAGCCGGCGGCGTGCGCACGCCTGGCCTGAGCGCGCCTGCAACCCGACGGATGAGGCTGACCGCGGCCGATCTTGAGTCGCTGCTAGTGGACTTCGCCAACGAGATCATCTTTCTCTTCGACTGTGAAGCGTTTGTGCCGTTTGGGTTCGAATTCCGTGAGCTGGGCCAGACGGAGCAGGCCGAGGGCGCGGGCGCTGCGCGTCTTGATGCGGAGATCACCGGAATTATGCTGACGGAGAGCGCGCTCCGTTTGGCGACCGATCAATGTGGGATACTGGGGCTTGTGCCCAAGGCGGCGTCCTATCACATGATAGAAGTGGCAGAACTGGCCGACGGCCGGTGGACGGCCCGGCTGGTGCTGGATGCTTGAGAGGAGGCGGAGCATGTGTCGAATGTGTGGAAAGGCCCGCTAGAGCGAATTGACGAATTCCGATGGCGCATACCCAGCCACTACAAGCAGGGCATGCGCGCAGACGCTGTCGTCGTGACCGACACTGAAGGGCTTAAGGTTGCTCGCGATGGGGAGGCCCTGGAGCAGCTGGCCAACTCGGCCTGCCTTCCAGGCGTAAGTAAGCCGGCTCTGGCCATGCCGGACATCCATTCCGGATACGGCTTTCCCATAGGGGGCGTGGGAGCAATGCGCCTGGAAGACGGGGTGATCACCCCCGGGGGCATCGGCTTCGACATAAACTGTGGAGTCAGGCTAATCAGAACGAATCTGGAGCTCGGCGATGCGACCGCCAAGATCAAGTCATGGATCGATCGGCTGTACCGCGATGTGCCGAGCGGGCTTGGCACGAAGGGTCCCGTTCAACTCAGCGCTAATGAAGTGCGGCAAGTCCTTGAGCACGGGGCCCAGTGGGCGGTGCGCTCGGGCTATGGCAGCCCGGCCGATCTGGAGTGTACCGAGGATGGGGGAAAGATGGAGGCAGCAGACTCATCGACTGTGAGCGCCCGGGCGCTCGAGCGCGGGATGCCGCAACTGGGCACTATGGGGTCAGGCAATCACTTCGTGGAGATACAGGTCGTGGAAGAGGTGCTTTCGCCGGACGTGGCGAAAGTATTCGAACTACATGAGAATCAAATCGTGATAATGATACATACGGGGTCGCGCGGGCTGGGGCACCAGGTGTGCACTGACTACCTTGCCACGATGAACAGTGCGCTCAAGAAATACAGCATAACCGTGCCCGACAGGCAGCTGGCGTGCGCCCCCTTCCAGTCGCCCGAGGGGCAGCGGTATTTCGCAGCGATGGCGTGCGCGGCCAACTTTGCCTGGGCGAACCGCCAGTGCATCACTCATTGGGTCAGGCAGGCCACCGCGCGCGAGTTCGGGTCGAGTCCGGAAAGCCTGGGCATGACGTTGCTGTACGATGTATGCCATAACATCGCCAAGATCGAAGAACACTCTGTGGACGGCCGTTCGAGGAAGCTCTGTGTTCACAGAAAAGGGGCTACGCGGGCCTTCCCGCCCGGGCATTCGGATGTACCGGCAGCATATCGAGAGGTTGGCCAGCCGGTTATCGTTCCAGGCGACATGGGCCGAAACTCCTATGTTCTCGTGGGCACGCAAATAGCGATGGAGATCTCTTTCGGCTCCACATGTCACGGAGCAGGCCGCCTGATGAGCCGCAACGAGGCTCTCTCGGCCAAAAGCCCTGGCGACGTCAGGCAGTCGTTGGCGGAGGCAGGAGTGTATGCTCGCTCGGCCAGCAAGAAAGCTCTCGCCGAGGAGGCGCCGGAGGCCTATAAGGATGTGAACGACATTGTCGATATCACTCATAAGGCCGGTATATCGATGAAGGTTGTGCGGCTCAGGCCGCTGGGAGTAGTGAAGGGGTAGAATCATGCGCTCTGCGGCGTGGCTACGCTCCTGGGGGGTGGCGTGCATTGGCGAAGGACATGTCCGACGAATCGGGGTATTCTCTCGTTGAGGTGCTCGTAGCTCTGGTGTTCATAGGCGTCGCGATTGCGGCCCTCTTCACTGCGATCACGCAGGGAGTGTACGTGCAGAAAGCCGCGGAGATGGAAGCGGA
>CAYZHL010000102.1:0-3199 GCA_964478095.1 uncultured Clostridia bacterium
CGTCCGGCACATCGGTCGCGCCTGCCACGCCCGCAGGGTTGGGTTCCGTCTCCCCACCCCATACCGCTCTATCCAAACCGCCCGCAGCCATCTTCAGCCTGAGCAGGCTCTCATCGGAGACGCCGAACACCGGCGAGCGCAAGACCGCAGCGAACGATGTGACATCGGATCTGTCGTCGACAGCCCTGAGCAGATCGACCAGCCAGATCACCTCGGGCCTTCCGTAGAACCCAGTGCCCCCCACAACGAAGTACGGAATCCCATGACGCGACAGAGCTGCTTCGAACTCCTTCACGTGAGTCGTCGCCCTGAGCAGCACTGCGATATCGCCATATCGCACCGGGCGCGCCGTCGCCATAGGGCCGTCTGCCCCGGCAGTGGTCTCGCACACCAGTCTCTCTCCATTGCCCACCATTTCGGCAATTCGCCTGGCGAGAGCCTCCGCCTCGAGCTCGCCCTTAGGGCTCCGCTCCTTGCCCTCCAGATGCACCAGCATCAGCTCAGCCCGGGGGATCTCGGGATTCGGCGCCGCCCGGCGCCACTTAGCAGGCGAAAACCGCTCCGGCCCCAGAATCCCGGCGAAGAGCGCGTTCATGACGTCGACAAGCGGCCCGACCGAGCGGAAATTGGTCCCGAGTTCCACGCGCCCGCACCTATCGGCAGCCCCCGCGGCAGACCCCGCAGCAAGCCCCGCAGCAAGCCCCGCAGCATCGCCCACGGCGGCCCGCACTGCCTCTTCGAATACCTCCACGACCGCGCCGCGGAACCTATATATCGACTGCTTCGGGTCGCCCACGACAAACCACCTGTTGCCGTAGGGTTCGCCTGTGATCAACGAGACGATTTCGTCCTGGAGCCTGTTGGTATCCTGGTACTCGTCGACTAGCACAAACTTGAACCTGCTGCGGCACGCCGCCCCGGCCGGAGTATCGCGCAGCAGGTCCCTGGCGGCAAGCTCAATGCCGGTGAAGTCCATCAAGGCGCCGTTGCCGCGCTGGGCTCGGTATTCCTCGTCCATCAGCTTGCATGCGTCCACCACAGAACGCACACCTTCCCGCGCGAACCTGTCCAGCAAGCATTCGTACAGAACCGCCTTGAGCTCGTCTATCTCTCTCTGCTCATCCGACCGCTTTTTCAGTTTGAGCCCGGTCGCGACCGCATCGATCTTGAGCATGAGACCGGACGCATCAAAAGGCTCTGGACTGCCCGGTTGCGACGGCTCCAGCTTCAGATGGTCAACGCTCACCGGCACGCCCCTGCTTTCAGCCGCCGCAAGCAGGAGGAACTTTAGGTCCGTCAGCGCCCGCTCCGCCGCGGCCTCCGACTGGTCGAGGCTCACCAGGCACTCGTCGAACGGCTTGCCGGTCATGCGCAGCTTCTCGAAAACCCGGCAGAGAGCCTCCGCCACAACGCCAAACCCCTTGTCTACCACCAGAGAGGTCATGTAAGAATCCTTGCGCTGGAGCATCTTGTCGACGGCCGAGCGCGCGGCTGCATACATAGCCCGACGCATGTCGAGTTCGTCCATGATGGCGAACTCCGGGTCCACACCTGCCTCTATGGGGTATTCCCTCACAAGTTGCGCGCAGAAGGAGTCGATGGTGCTGATGCGCGCCGACTGAAGCTTTCGCGCAAGCTCCCTCCATCTTCGGGCCTCCTCGGGAGAAGCGGCCCTCCTCTCTCGCTTGATGATCTCCTCCCATGCCCGGCCTTTCATCTCGTTCGCGGCTTTTTCCGTGAAGGTCATGGCTATCACTTCATCGATGTCGGCAGCCTGCTCCTCCAGGATGTTTACGTATCTCCCCACCAGAACACGAGTCTTGCCCGACCCCGCGCCGGCCGTAACCACTAGGCTGCGATCGAGGTCGAATATGGCCTTCTCTTGCTCGGGAGTGTAGCTAGCCACGGCAATCACCTCCCGTGCAAGTATCGCCGTCGCCCGCGGCGGACTGGCTCAAGGCCTCAAGATCGAGCATGTACACCTGGCAGACGCGGCGATAGTTGCACCAAGCGCAGCTAGACGGTTTGCGAGGCGCGATATGGAATACGCCCGCCGCGGCCTTGCCCGCCACGTCCAGCGCGGAGGCCTGCACTCGGTCAACGTATTCCCTCCATTCCTCCGAGGAAAGCTTACCGCCCCGCCTTCGCTCCGCGGCAAACCGGTCGTGATACTCCTCACGCCATACTCCCGACCCCATGCGGTTATCGCGCAGGCTGTAGTACCAGGCGCCCGCAACAGGCTGAGACGAAGACGCGAGCAACCGCTCAACAGCCAACACGTACACTCCGAGCTGGACTTCGTCGGCTTCCTTGATCTCATTGAACTTGGGCAGGTTCGCACTGCTGCCGGACTTGTAGTCGTATATGGCGAGAGCGCCGTCAGGCCCGATATCGATTCTGTCCACTCTCCCGCACACGCGCAGGCCTCCGGACAGGATCAGGTACTCCCTCACTGAACTCGGCGCTGCGTCCGGCCTGAACGCGAGGCCGAAGCTCCACTCGACATGAGCCGGGCTCCAGAACCCGTCGGTCTTGCACGCCAGCTCTACCTGCGCGTCAAGCGTCCGAATCGCCTGCGCGATTATTGAACTCCGGTATGCTTCCCATGCCGGCCCGGACATACTGATGGCCTCAATGTCGACCTTGTCCAACTCCTCTCGGGCGATGCTCGCCATCTCGGAGTGATAGTCGTCTATCTTGGACGGGACGAGACATGACCCGAGGCGCCTTTCGAAGAACCGTCGCAGGATGTCGTGGAGAACACCGCCGCGCGTAAGCGGCGTAGGCTCGTCCGGCGCCTCCTCGACCGCGCCCAGCTGCAGCACGCGCGAACAGAAGAAAGCGAACGGGCACCTCAGATAGTCGTCGAAGTGCCCGGCCGACCACACCGCGCCGCAGAGCATCTTCGTCTTTAGGCTGTCCACCAGGTCAGGGGCGCCGACCGCCCCGCTGTACACCGAGAATCCGGGGCCCTGGCCTTGAGCGGATCTATCCTTCCACCACGACGCAATCTCCCACAGATCCGGTCGCTGCCTGGACCATTCCCGGACCTCGGGCATCAGCTGAGCCGCCTGCTCATGCGCCTGCCCATGCGCCCGCGCGAGGGCGAGGACGCACAGCGCAAGCTCCCTGGGGCTTGCCGCCATGCCCAGCCTGCGCGGGAACACATCGCGCGGCGATATTGACGCGGTAATCCGCC
>CAYZHL010000102.1:3209-5069 GCA_964478095.1 uncultured Clostridia bacterium
AGTCCAGCAGTTCATCTACGAAGAAGGATCGCCTTACCGACGAGCCGTCGGTCGCGCTGGACGGGTATGTTATGTACAGCCTATCGATCGCCGCGCCCACAGCCGCATTGAAGATGAACCGTTCCATGGCTGCATGCTCCCTCGGCAACATGACGCCGACGCCCGAGCGAGCCAGCCGTTCCAGGTCGTCTTCCTTGAACATCCACGGGCGCCTCATTTTCCGCGGAAACGTGCCCTCCGCCATCCCGCTCAGTAACAACACCGGCCATTCCGACTCCGCGGCTCTTGCCGGCCCGACAACCTTGACGCCGGCAGGGTCCGGGCGCTCCAGTGGAAACGAACGCCTCCTGATCGCAGAGCCCAGGATGCGGGCGAATTCGGCCCAACCGCCATCACCGCCTGCTTCCCCGTCGCCAGCGGAGCGGGCGATCTCGTCCAGGAGAGAGTTGAACGCCCTCCACGCTGCCCATGACTCGACGGCCCAGTCGCGGTTATCCACTGCCATGATTGATTCCGGCATCCCGACCGCCGCCAGCAACCCGCGGAATTCGCGCGCACGATCAGCGAGCCCTCCCGATTTCCCGAAGTTTCCGCTCCAGGCCTCGGCCAGCGTTTCGACGAGCGCGAGCGCATCGCCGCACTCATCGGTCCCCCGAAGACGCGCCTTCCATCGCCCGGCCGTAAGCTCGAGCCCCTTCACCCCGATTGCCCCCGCGGCCTGCGCGGCGCAGGCCGGCCCCCGGCCTATGTATGGACTGGCAAGCAGCCTCACAAGGTCAAATCCACTATGGCGCGACGCCGTGGCATCTGCTAGAGCCACACAGTCGAGGACTAGCATCGACGATGACAGCAGACGTTTCCTCGGCGCAGCGCACGCCACGCCGAACTCCTCGAACGCCTCCAGAAGCGCCGGAATGAACTCCGCTGAGTCGGCGCTGGCGATGCAGATCTCCCAGGGCCTCCGTCCTTCTTCCACTATCAGCCGCTTGACCTCGCGAGCTACCTCGCGTGCCTCGGCCGCCGGACCGGGCGCAGTCATGATGGAAAGCTCGGGCGTCGAATGCGACACCGACGCATCTGTGCCTGCAACTGTCGGCCCACACTCACCAGGAACACGCACCTCGACAGCGGCAGGCTCCACAAGACGCCTGACTCTTTCGACGACGAAGTCCGTATCATCGCACTGAGTGCAGGCAAGACTGACGCAGGTCGCCGGCACAAGACGAGCTACGGCGGATATTAGGGCGGCCTCGGCGGGCGTTACATTGAAGAACTGATCGAACCAGACCCTCTCCGGATCGCCGAGCGCCTGCCTTCCCTGTGCTTTGAGCGCTCGGGCAGCATCAGCGTACGAGTCCTCGCCGTCGGACAGGCCGTGCGCTTCCAGGAAATCTTCATAATCCCGCCAGACCGCCAGAAAGTCGGCATGGACTCCCGCCGGCGCAGCGCCGCCCGTCAACGTCCGCTCTACCTGCTCAGGGCTGGCCGCAGCCTGTGTCATCTCGGTGATCGCCCCGGCAAACGCGCGCGCCACCCCGGGGCGGTCCGCAGAGCGACCCAGAGCGGTAAGTTGCCCCAAGCCGGCTCGCTCCTTGAGCAGGCGGCCTATGACGATCTCACGTTCCAGTTCGCCGATGGGCCTGGATCTTGGCCTTCCTCCTGCCCTGCGCAGGATGGCCGCCGCGTACTGGTCGAGTGTATAAACTGGAATGACGAGGGCGGCGCCGGACTCTGTCATCGACAGAACCTCGCGCCGCGCCCTCGCGGCCATGTCAGCGGATCGCACCACCAGCGCCACTTGCCGAGACCCGTGGTTGCCGACAGCTTGCGCAATGCTCGCAACAACCGATGAGTGCGCCA
>CAYZHL010000102.1:5108-8445 GCA_964478095.1 uncultured Clostridia bacterium
GAGGCCAACACACCACCCAAAGCTCCATTCGGGCGCCTGGGCGCCCGGCTGTATCTTTCACCTTCTGGGGTGTCTATCCCTTCCGAGTGTTCGCCAAGTCGCACTGCAAGCTCGCCTCACTGCCTCTGCCGGGCAGGATCACTCCTCGTATGGGTGCATAGGACGCGCGGGGTAAAGTCAACGTATCATACATGCCCATTTGGTTCGACTAGAAGCGGCATCGCATAGCATGATGCCCGGATATCGGCCACGAATCTCCATCATCATCCGCTGCAACCATCCGGCTCTTCGGCCTTTCGCCGCAAATGAGCAATGTTCACTGCCAGGTTGTTTGCCCACTGAAGGAGCGTGCAATCCAGTGAAGGATGAACGCGAACTCGCCGGAGCGCTGCGAAACGTGCTGCTGCAATTCGGATTCTACCTGCACAATAGGAGAAGCATTCGGAGGTAACCGTCCTGAGTTCTGAGTGACAATACGATGACCGTTGCAGTGTTGGCGACTGTGGGTGCAGTAGCGATCGCTCAGATCATGGGGTCAGCTCTGCACTGGAGATGGTTTGCCGATCCACCCGAGGAGTGGTCGCCACTATGGCCATACTCGCAGATGAAGCGGTTGTTTGGCAAAAATGGGCTGATTCTGTTCAACTACGCATCAGGGATACTGATGCTGGCAGTGGACATCTTTCTGCTGGTTGTGCGGCTATCAGGACGTGTCACACGCACGCGACTCAGATAATGCACGGCCAATGCTATGAACCCGCGCGACTCAGTAGGTACCGACCATTGCCCCGGAGAGTCCTGTCGTGGAAGATGCGCAGAGAGATGGGGCATTTGCCCGTGCCGGTTGTTGGCTTGGCTGTCCTCTTCATGGTCACGAACGCCGCGGTCATACTGCTGGGACGATTGTCCGGCAGGCTATCCCGCCAAGAGTCCGTGATATACATCGGCCTACTGCTCATCGGATTGGTAGAGTTCGCGTTTCTGGTTCTTTGGGTACGCATGAGGCAGTGATCCGACTATTGCTGCGTTGCCTCTGGAGGTACGCGGGCTTTGGCAGGCACACGCGATTCTCAGGAGCGCCAATTCGCTGCAGTGAAAGCTGAAGCCCTGGGACTCATTGAATACATTGGTGATGAGTCGTCGATACCTGTACTCACTCGCGAATTCGGTTACTGAGGGCGATGGTGGATGCGTTGGCATTACCAAGAGGAACAAGGCGCAGACGGCCGGCGGAGCACTGCGGCAGACGCAGTACGGAGGTTTGGAACAGCGGCAGACAGCTATCTGCAGTCGTCATTGTCGGATCCTGACGAGTGGGTACGTTACCGGTCGTTGGTGACGCTCGCTGAACTGCCAGGTTCTGACGACTGGGGTCTGGTTCGGGGGCTTGCGAACAGCGATAGATCAGAGACCGTGAGATCTAGAGCGGAGGACTTGCTTACAGAGCAATCGGCGCAGCCTTGAAAGCCATGATAATCGGCATGCGGGAGGGGGATTCTGCATGTATGCTGGTCGATCCTAGAAGCGACCGCATACGGTATTGACAGCGCTAATCATCGTTCTGCTAATGACCTGTTTAGGCATCGCCTACGAGCGGTCGGTTGATTGCCGGATTGGCCGACTAGTTGGGCTGGATACGTTGGGTGTAGTGGGGTCCGCGCGGTCCACGGCATAAACCACGCTATGGCTAACCAGGCCGGTACTGAGACTATGCTGCCTTTAGGTATGGCCCGATGTCTACTCTCCTGTTGTCGCGGTTCAGTGTCTCCGGGGCGCCCGATGACCCCGCCGCCCTCGTGATGACTGCCGACCGTAGGGTTTTCCGGCAGGCGCGAAGAGGCCCTGCTAAACGCAGGTTTGGCATCATCTTCCTGCGTACAGCCGCTTTGACGCCCAACGAGAAAGGCCTAGGGCAAGGCGAATCCCCGAGCGGGATGCTCGCTGTCATGTTGCTTGCCTATAGTATGCGCGGATAATCGGTGATAGTATTGACTCATCAAGAAAGCGCTGGAGGAACCACTGAATGCAGATAGTCACAGACCACGGAGCAGACATCAGCGCCGAACAGCGAGAAGGCCTCGATATTCACTACGTTCCTCTCACGATCACTCTCGGAGGACGAGTATACCGGGGCGGCGTGGATATCAGTGTCGAAGAGTTCTATGAACTTCTAGATCGCACCGGAGAGATGCCCAGTACATCGCAGCCGTCTCCTGGGGACTTCGCCGAGCTATACCGCAACTTGGCCCGCACGGACCCGGATATCTTGTCAGTCCACATATCGTCGGGGCTAAGCGGTACAGTCAATACCGCTCGTATGGGAGCAAGCATGGTGCCTGAAGCGAATGTTACCATATACGATACCAAGACCCTGTCCGGGGCGCAGGGATGGCATGTAGAGGTCGCCGCGCGCGCCGCTAAGGCAGGGTGGAGCATCGACCGAATCGTCGCAATGCTGCAACGGATGACCGCTGCCACCGACACACTGTACACACTATCTACCCTGAAGTATCTCATACACGGCGGACGCATCAGCCACTTGAAGGGGCTGGTCGCATCGATACTCAGCATTAAGCCCATCATCGGAGTCGAAAAGGTCGGAGGCACTTACGTCACTCGCGGCCAAACCCGCACGCTGGACCGCGCCATTGACACGATTGTGAACATGGTGGCATCGGTCTACCCGGCCAATACCACGATGAGAATGCAGGTGCTGCATGGGTTGTGCCCTGAAGGCGCGGCGCGTCTGCGCGCAGGCCTCGACCGTATATTCCAATGCCGCTGGCTGCCTGTGGGTCCGATCGCTCCGGTACTAGGCGCGCACACCGGCCCTGGCCTCGTCGGCGTGGTATTCGCGCCCGAGGCGCAGCTTCCCCAGTTCTAGTTGCCTAGCGATCGACGCCGAGCATGAACCTGACTATGTTGGCGGCTAGCGCCCGCGCCGGCTCTTCCTGAAGCGCGTCCCAGCTCAGCAGGTCTGCGCCGACGTACATGACGGTACCGTTCAGCACGATGGCGGCGTTTAGTGGCAATGCCCTAGACGGCGAGCCGCTCCTGTCAGACCACTGGCCTAGTACGACCGCGCCCGGCCAGGGTTCTGTGACCATCCCTTCCGGCACCCGCAACCTGACTGGGCCCTCGGTGCCTGCCCAAATCGCGCCGACTACAGCGTCCGCATCTACGTCTGTGCCCACTCCGTCCACACCTGCCGGGATGACCGCATCGTGCATCGGCGATACGCCGGTCCACCCCGCCAACTCCGCGCCGAACAGATCAGCCAGGCCATCAAGCTTATCTGCGGGGACGAGCACGCACTCGGGTCCATCAGGCCCAATGC
>CAYZHL010000103.1:0-8346 GCA_964478095.1 uncultured Clostridia bacterium
CCCATACCGCAGACCGACTTCGGGAACTCCTTTGCTGATCACATAGATGTGCCGTTTACATAGCCTCTGATACTTCTGCCCAATACCGCAGGCGGGCGAACCGCTTGGTAGACGGATTCAGCTCAGCGACGAGGGATTACCTGGCGAGTGACGAATGATCTATTTGGTACGTCACGTTTCGAGGAGGCAGGCGCGTGCTTACTCAGTCTGAGGCGGATGCACTGATAGCTGTTCCCAAGCGCATGCTCGAACCGAGCCTGATCGAGCTTCCATCGCGCGGCCAAAGGAAGTGCTACCCTGCCAAGTCAGCGGACGGTCGTTCGGATTTCCTATTCGATGTCCGAGTCAGCGGTGTAAAGGTGTCCAATCGAACGTGTCAGGAGCGCGTGCATGTGTCGGAAGTGCTTCTCCGGCTAGACATGGACGGTCCTCCACATGATAATCCCGACGGTCAAGAGATCATTGGTCCTCACTTGCACGTGTACCGTGAAGGCTTCGCGGCGAGGTGGGCGTATCCTGTACCGGCTGAGATCCTGAGATACGGCCATTTGCTGCCGGATATTTTCTACGGGTTCCTGGAGTACTGTAATGTCATAGATATTCCATCAATCCAGGGAGGATTGCCAATATGATCGACTCGGAGCATCTTGTGGAATCCTATTCGGCCTGGCTGAAGCAAAAGACCATAGCCAAGGACATCAGCGGGATAGTCGAGATAACGACTCCCTTCTTGGATCACAACAATGATCGTCTTCAGATCTACGTTGAGCGCCGAGGTGACCTTCTGCAGCTGAGTGATGACGGTCACGTCATTCAGGGGCTCTCAATGTCCGGCTGCGATATCCAAACGCAGAAGCGGAAGGAGATATTGGCCAGCATTGTGAATGGTTTCGGCGTTCAGCACGACGGCGATGTGCTGTCAGTGGAGTCGACGATCGACGAGTTTCCGTACAAAAAGCATCGCCTGCTGCAGGCGATGAGATCCGTAGATGACATGTTCATGACTTCAAGGAGTACCGTTGCATCGCTGTTTCTGGAGGATGTCGAGGCTTTCCTTGAGGCGTACGCGATCCGTTTCACCCCGAATGTCCAGTTCGTAGGGAAGAGCGGTTTCATCAACAAGTTCGACTTCGTAATCCCAGCCTCGCGAACCGCTCCAGAACGACTACTAAGCGCCATAAACAGGCCCACTCGGGAAAGCACCGCCAGCCTGCTATTTGCGTGGAACGATACGCGAGCGGTACGTTCCGACAAGTCGGTCCTGTATGCTGCACTCAACGATACCGATAAACCAGTCCCTTCGGATCTCCTCGGCGCCTTAGCAAGCTATGGGATAAAGCCCATCACCTGGAGCCTTCGCGACAACTACATCTCGGAGCTTGCTGCATGAATGATCTCCACAAAAAAGAGCCCGCGCTTCTTCCGCTACAGACCAAAAAGGAGGCGTAATCGAGATGAATGCAGACGATGATCACCGCCACGATGCGCCGCCGCGCGCCAGCAGCCGTATCTCGGTGGTTCGCGGGGATATCACAAGGCAGCATGTTGACGCAATAGTCAACGCCGCCAATACCGCGCCGCTGGGAGGAACCCACCGAGATGGGCCTCGGGCAGCGGCGCCAGCTGTGGGTAGGAAACCCCGCAGCGAAGGTTCGGCATTTCGTATGCGGAGATGGGTTGTGGGACTAACGGCAGAATCTAGGTGCCGATATTCTCGGCGCTTTTTTGGCGACGTGTCGATTTTCTCGACGATGGCTGCTGCATAATCGAGCGTATGGGTGTATAGGACGCACGGCGCCGATTCAGCGCACCATATAAGCCCATTTCGACTGACTACGTACGGCATAATATGGCATGATGCCCCAGATGCTGGCTATGAATTCCTACCGACAGCCGCTGCAGTCATCCGGAGCTTGCGTTTTTCCCTTCCATACGGCTATACGCCGCATTATGCATCAACCATTGTCCAGATTCTCGACGTATCAGAGAAAGCGCGTCGATTATGTCGACACCTCACAGCAAAACGCCAGGTAGGCGGGCCTACAGCTGCAAACGAGCAGCGTAAGGCACGTGGCCTACTTGAGGAGGTCAGTCTTCATGCCGCCGGGAGCGAGGATGCCGGCCATTCTCTCCTGCAGCGCATTGAAGAATGCAATCGCCTTGCTTACTGCCTCGGTAGGCGCGTCCGGCCCCAGCGCCGACCCGTAGGAGACTTCCGCCGTGATGATCCTGCCGGTATCAAAATCGTACCATACGGAGATGTCGACTTCAGTACTCATGCCTTGACCGAAGTCGAGCTCGCCGGGTGTAACCTTATGTTCCCTGATAGCGATACCTCCGACCATCTCCAGCTGCGAGTCGAGCGGAACTCCCAGTACCGCCAGTGACGGGAAGTACCCGGCATATACTCCGAGAGTGTTGCCCCCTAGCTTCTCTACAGCGACTCCCTTGATTGTGCAGGCCATCGAAACGGCGCTGGCGTTCTGGCCGACTGCGCCGCCGATGAAGCCGGCGACATCCTCCTCATAGGAGAATGAGGGCTTGACTCCCTCGGCTGCCGTCACTGCATCAGAGGGGACAGTGTCCACATCGCCCCTGCGGTACTTGAGGTTCAGGTCTACCTTGCTTTCGAGTTTGCCGTCTTTCAGCTTGATCCGCAGGCGGAGGCTGAGGTTCTCCCTGCCCAACTGCTCGGAGGTTGTGTCGAGGTACATCACCTTCCGAGCCCCTTCATCGAACGGATTCTTGGCTTCGACGACCTGTATGCCCATTTCAGCCGCCAGGCCCTTCACAATGCCCCAGCATTGCGCATAGCCTTCGGCCCGGTTGGCAAAGACGTCCGTCTGTATCAGGAGTTTCAGCTCCCGACTGTTTGGGGTCGCCATAGTCGCTTCGGCCGCGACCGGGGCAAACGACGCCAATGCGAAGATGGCGATTAGCAGTCCCAGTCGTCTACCTGCCAAATGCCTGCCTCTGAGCATTTCTCCAATCCCCTTTCTTGTCAGGTTGTCGGGTTTCGCGGCGTCACTGAGCCCGCGCCCCTACCCGTGGTTTTGCCTTTCTCGCCTGCAGTATGGGGATGACGAACGACAACGCCGCAATCACCAGCAGAGCCACGCTCCCAGGTCGCTGGAGTATGGCAGTCGGCCCGGCCATCATCACAGCTCTGCGCAGGTTGACCTCAGCCATCTCGCCCAGCACCATGCCCAACACCAGGGGAGGCAGAGGATATCCGTATCTCTTCAGAATCCAGCCCACCACGCCAAACCCGAGGCATACCATGACATCCCACAACCCCGAGTTCACGGCGTAACTGCCGATCATAGCGAACGCGAATATCAGCGGAAACAGTATCTGCTTCCTTACCCGAGTGACGTTGATCCACAGCCGACTGCCGGCAAGCCCCAGGATGAGCATTATCACATTGCCGATGAGTAGAGACGCGAACAGCTTGTATATGAGCTCGGGGCTCTTCACGAACAGCTCAGGCCCGGGCTGCAAGTTGTGTATCATCAATGCGCCCATGAGCACTGCCGCAGTTGCGCTGCCGGGTATCCCCAGGGTAAGCATGGGCACTAGTGCGCCTCCCACCGAAGCGCTGTTCGATGCCTCCGCAGCCGCCACACCCTCGGGCATGCCTTGCCCGAATTCCTCCGGAGTGCGGCTGAACCTCTTCTCCACATCGTAGCTGATGAAGGTGGCTATTGTAGCGCCGGCGCCTGGGAATATGCCCACGATGGTGCCGATCACGGACGCCCTCAGCATTGACATACGCAGTCTCCAGTAGTAGACCAGCGACGGCCATTTGGCCTTCGCGGAGCCCGCCACTGATTCGGCCGTAAAATCGAACTTCTCCACCTCGGCGAATACCTCGCTGAGCGCCAGCAAACCGATGAGCATGGGAATGAACTCGAAGCCGTCGAATAGGTTCACGTTTCCAAATGTGAACCTGCTGACGCCGAGAACGGGATCCATACCGATTGTGCAGATCAGAAGGCCCAGAACAGCTGATATTGCGCTCTTCAGGGCATTCTGCCCTCCCATGCTTGCAATTGTCGACAGGCCCAACACTGACAGAGAGAAATACTCGGCCGGCCAGAACTTCAGCGCCACTCTGGCCAGGGGTCCTGAGAACAGAATCAGCACGATGATACCAACAGCGCCGCCCACGAAGGATGCCACAAGCGACACCCCGAGCGCCTCGCCTGCCCTGCCCTTCTTGGCCAGCGGGTATCCATCGAACGCAGTCACCACCGCCGACGGTGTGCCCGGCGTGTTTATGGTGACCGCCGTTATCGAACCGCCGTAGTTGGCTGCCAGGTATATGGCCGCCAAGTATACCAGGGCCAGCGATGGGTCCATTGCGTAGGTGAATGGAACCATCAATGCCACACCCATTGAAGGCGACACGCCAGGCATCGCGCCGGCCAGTATCCCCACGATGATCCCTGCGGTTATCAGAAGAAGGGGCTCAAGACTCATGAGCGCCCCTGCTGCCTTAAGCAATCCGATCAAGCCCTGCACGATATCTCGTCCTCCCGCCTCATCTTCTCAATACGGCCGCCAGCAGAATGCCCGTAGGTAGCGGGACCGACAGCAGCCTGTAGAACACGAAGTACGAGAAGGCTACCCAGCCCCCTGCAACCAGCGCCAACCTGGGAAGATCCCTATAGCCCAGTAGAAATCCGCAAACAAACACGAACAGCCCGGCTGAAACGAAGTACCCTACCCACGTAATGCCGATGATCTTCAGGACAAGCAAGGCCATAAGCAACAACACCTTGTCCAGCCTGCCGGCCTCAGGGTCAGGCGAGTCCTTACGTGCGAACACGCGAACAAGCCTGACTATGGCCAGCGCCACTAACAAGCCCGCCCACACCCTGGGAACCAGTTCAGCATCTACACCAGCGAAACTCATGCTGGGGAAGCCATAGGTCAGGGCACACGCTACGAGACCCGTGGCTGCCAGAGCGGTATCCAGCGTGATCCTTCCCACGTATTGCCTCATGGAACCTCTACGGGCGAGGGCCCAGGCGAGTAGCACGACACATGCTCCGATGAGGGGCAGGATAGCCTGCCCCGATCCCGCAACCCATGAGGAGAACGACTCCACAGCCATTCCTCCGATCCGTTGGGACTACTTGATTATCCCGAACTGCTTGAAGTACTTCTGAGCATCCTCCAGGTCCTTCTTCACGAACCTGGTGAACTCATCGGTCTTGTACGCCACTACTTCAATGGCCTGCTCTTCAAAGAAGCTCTTCCACTCAGGATCCTTTGCGACCTTCTCCACCAGATCCTGCAGCCAAGCAATGGCCTCTGGCGGTGTGCCCTTCTTGACCGCGAATCCTCTCCACATGATCTCGTCGTCCAGGCCGGCTAGCCCCAATTCCTTGAACGTAGGAGCGTCGGGGTACTGCTTGAGCCGCTTGTCTGACGATACTGCACACACCTTCAGGTCAGGCCTGCCCATAGTGTCTGCCGGGTTCCCCACATATGCGACGCCCTGACCGCCCATGAGCGCCGCCATGGCCTTGGGCCCGCTTTCAAACGGTATCCACATCGCGGAGATTCCAGCCTTGTCCCATACCTTCATGGCCATCAAGTGATCATTCCCGCCGGTTGAGGGGCCCACCCAGATCTGCTTGCCGCCCTTGGCCTTTGCATCCTTGACAATGTCGGCCCAGTCGTTCGTGGGCAGCTTGCTATTGGAGATGATGCACTCCGGGTCCTTCATGAGCATGGACACCCATTCGAAGCCCCACACGTACCTGTCGATGCTGCTATTAGTGGATACTACCTGGATAACCACCGATGTTGTGGGGGCGAAGATGGTGTAGCCGTCGGCCGGCTGCCCCAGCACGTACTCCATGCCAACCAGGCCGCCCGCCCCGGAGCGGTTCTCGACCACGAATACTGCCTTAGTGTACTTGGACGCCACGTCAGTGAACTTCCTCGTGGTGACGTCCATCAGCCCACCGGGCGCAACATAGTTGATAATCCTGATGGGCTTCGCGGGGAAGGCGTCTTTGGCGGCCGCGCCCGACGCGAAGGACAGAACGAGCAGGGCAGCCACTGCCAGGAACAGCATACGTACACGGTTGTTCTTCATCTAGCTAACCTCCCAAGTCATCTTCTCCGGCTCACACAGGATGAGAGCCGAGTGCTAGCGCTGAAACAGCCGGAACATGAGGCCGTGCCTCAAGCCTCGATCACTCATAGTAAGCTCAGCCACATCCAAACACTCCATGATGCCCCTGACTATGCAGGCGCCTCCGATGATCACTTCGGCGCGCTTGGGCTGGAGTCCTACGATCCTCCGCCGATCACCCAGCGGCATTGAGCAGAACAACCTGATCAGATCGTCCACATCATCCCTGGTAAGGGCAGCGCCCTGTATCAGGTCGGGATTGTACTCGGCCATCTTGAGCTTGACAGAACCCATAGATGTCACGGTCCCGCCGATACCGATCAGCCTGTCAACTGGCCGCTCGGCATCGACGCGGTTCGCTCGGAGTGTGTCAAGCACGGACGACATCGCGGCCTGCACCTGCTCCGGGCCCGGTGGGTCTGACGCAAGATGCTCATCGGAGACTTTGACCGCTCCCAGGTTGATGCTGAACCTGCGGTCGACGCCGGCGTCCCCTCCGAAGCTAAACTCAGTGCTCCCGCCGCCAACGTCGCACACAGCCAGTCGCCCCGCTGAAGCACCGATGCCCGACAGGACTGCGAGATATGCAAGCTCAGCCTCTTCCTCGCCCGGAATCACCCGAACCGCGATGCCCGACAGGTTCTGCACTGCCGCGACGAAGTCGGCTGCGTTCTTCGCGGTTCTGAGGGCCATGGTTCCCACGGCCACGATCTCCTCTGCTCCACTGGCCCGCGCGAGTTCAGCAAAGCCGGCCACGGCCTGCGCATTGCGCTCCATCGCCTCCGACTGCAGCATGCCTGTGTCGCCCATCCCCTCACCCAGGCGAGCTATGTTATTCTGGTCGACCACACTCACGAGGCTCCCGTCGGAAGCACGTTCAGCGACATACAGCTTGATCGAGTTCGTCCCTATGTCGATTACTGCTTTTCTGTTCATTTAGTCCATCCCCACAACACGTTTCATGGCCGCTATGTAGTTGATGTTGGCGAAAGAACCCAGCCCGAGCTGACGCACGGTCTCCATCACAAGGTCCGGATCCGCATGCTCTACGCAGATAGTCTGCAGAGGGATAGAGTTGAACTCAGTCATGGCGAACTCTACAGTGCATCCGTTAATAGTCAGGCCGTATCTCCGTTTGGCGACGTCTACGGCCACAAGGTCCGGATGAGGCTCAACGATATCTTCAATGAACTCATCGTAAGTGTACGACTTCCTGATGTCGGGCGGGGCCGAAACCTGTAGCACACCCAGCAGCCTCATGAGATTCTCCGCTGCAACGGGAAACTGTTCCTTCATGATAGGACGCCACTGTTCCAGACCATCGTCATTCACAGCCTGCAGCGACTTGATATCCATCAGCCCGTCGCGTATCTTGGTATTCTCATTGCTTCTGCGCGATAGTATGTAGACCTCTTTGCTCTCTTTCAGCTTGGCCTCGCCATGGCTCAGCACTCCGGCGCCCTCGGCCTCCAGGTTCTCTGCAAACGTACGCCATTCCCATCTGGGGATTATCACACCGTCCAAGCATCATCCCTCCGTCCACATGGTGGTTAGCGTCCCGGGTTCACGGCCGCTGAACCCTTGCTGCATGCCACTAGTGTCTAGCTACTGTAGTGCAAATGCACGAAGCGTGCCAAACGCGTGATCCGGCTAGAAGCGGGCATTCAGAGAAGGCGGGCCAAAAACGCGGGCCTTCATCAGTTCACAATGAACCGTTCATGGGTTCAATGTGATACTATGTGCTAAAGGAGGAAGCAGTCATGCCGTCATCGAGAGCGATCCTGTTCGTGGCGACTAACGACGAGCTAGCAAGCATCGCCAGAGAAGTCGCATCCGGCACTGAGGATACGGTGAAGGTAGAAGTCGTGATGGGCAACCCCATGAGCGCTCTGGAGATAGCGCATGATGCCGACAGGCAGGGCTTCGGCGCGATAGTCAGCCGGGGGACAACATCGCGCATCATGTCCGGCAGCGGTGTGGGCATTCCGGTCATACAGGTGAGGGTGACCGGCTACGACGCAGTGCGGGCGCTGCTTGCAGCCAAGCGCCACGCCGAACATGTGGGAATCGTGGGGTCTGACGACATGATACGGTGGCTGGACGGGCTCGGCGGCCTGCTTGGGGTGGAGGTGTCTACGCGTTTTGCTGAATCATGGGAAGAGATTGGCACCGCCATCAGGTCACTTAGGGAGGAG
>CAYZHL010000104.1:0-8295 GCA_964478095.1 uncultured Clostridia bacterium
TGCGCTGCTCAGTTGTCGCGATTGTGCCAGCTAAAGGGCGTTTCGGTTGACGCGGGTCGGGGTCGAGGCGGTCGGATCGGATTTGAACGGCAAGCGTGATGAATGCTGGCGCAATCGCATGGAAAAGGCCAGATCAGGGGCGCAAGGCCAACCTAAGTCCCTAAGGGCGGCCTAGCCTACCACCAAGGAGGAAACAGCGCCAGGCTTTAGGGGCCACAATGCTTACACGCACCCGAGGCAAGTCGCGCGGTTGTGAAACGCTGGATGGGCCATTATAATGAAAGGTGTTATGGCAGGGATTGAGATGAATCCAACATGTCGGGGGTGTGGCCGTTGAACTCCGTCCGAATTGCCGACATCGGCGGCTATGAGGGCCAGGAAGTCAGAATACAGGGTTGGCTGTACAACAAGCGCTCAAGCGGGAAGATCTACTTTCTTATCGTCAGAGACGGCTCGGGATTTCTGCAGGCGGTAGCCGTAAGGGGCGAGATCCCGGACGAGCAATTTGACCTATGCGGGGCGCTTACGCAGGAATCATCGATAATCGTAACCGGTCGCGTACGCGCTGACAAACGGGCAATGGGTGGGTTCGAACTCACGCTCACCGGGCTGGAGTCCGTCCAGGTGGCTGAGGAGTATCCAATCACCCTCAAGGAGCACGGCGTGGACTTTCTGCTGGACCACAGGCATCTATGGATTCGTAGCCCGCGCCAGCATGCGACTCTGCTCATCCGCGATGAGGTGATCGCCGCTGCCGAGGAATGGCTTCGGACCAATGGTTTCATCAAGCTCGATTCGCCGATCCTCACACCCGCAGCGTGCGAGGGCACGACAACGCTTTTCGAGACTGACTACTTCGGCGAGAAAGCATACCTGAGCCAGAGCGGGCAGCTGTATGTCGAGGCAGGCTGTATGGCATTCGGAAAGGTGTACTGCTTTGGGCCGACGTTCAGGGCCGAGAAGTCCAAGACTCGGCGGCACCTGATAGAATTCTGGATGATAGAGCCGGAAATAGCCTACGCGACTCAGGACGACAACATGGTCGTTCAGGAGCAGTTTGTATCGCACATAGTCAAGCGATGTCTGGAGAACCGTCGTGATGAGTTGCTCCTACTGGAACGCGATCTGTCGAAGTTGGAGGCGGTGACTGCGCCTTTCCCCAGAGTGTCGTATGATGAAGCCGTCGAGATGTTGCGCTCCGAAGGCAGGGAGTTTGAGTGGGGAGACGATTTCGGCGCGCCCGACGAGGCAGTCATCTCCTCTCGTTTCGATAAGCCGGTGTTCGTCACCAACTACCCAACCAAAGTGAAGGCTTTCTACATGCAGCCTGAACCGGAACGACCCGAGGTCGTGAAGTGCGCCGACTTGCTTGCCCCAGAAGGTTACGGCGAGATCATCGGCGGCAGCGAGCGAATCCACGATCTGGCACTCCTCGAGGAAAGAATGCGTGAGCATGGTCTGCCCATGGCAGGCTACGAATGGTACGTTGATCTGCGCAGGTACGGCTCAGTGCCGCATTCCGGCTTCGGCTTGGGCATTGAACGAACGGTTGCTTGGATCAGCGGCAGTGAGCATGTCAGAGAGATGATACCGTTCCCAAGGCTTCTGAACAGGATATACCCGTGATCGGAAAGTCGGGGCCCTGCGCGGGTCCCGTTTTCCGGTTGCATTGGGGCATCAGGAACTCCGATTGGATGCCCGCGTCTAACAAGACGTATCCGGCCAATCGGTACAACTTCAACCGAATCGACAAGGAGGGTGGCCAATGAAACACAACAAGCGCGCGCTCGGTGTGTTCCTGGTGGCCGTACTGGCTTTTGCGCTGGCCTCGACTGTATCCACAGCGCAGACGTCCGCGTATGACTACATACTCCGCGGTGAGCGATACCTCGCGTCAGGGGCCGCGGATGACGCCATACGCGAGTTCAACGTAGCCTTGTCCATAGAGCCCGGCAACACTCGGGCCAGTTACGGCCTAGGGCAGGCGTACGAACAGAGATCAACGTGCGCTCGGGTTTTCAACTACCGCATGGAGCTCATTACCGAACTCGACACCATCGGGAAACTGGGTTTCCCACCCCTGACTGACCAGGGATATCAGGATATTGGGCTCGCACTCGACGCGTACGCCAAGGCAGTAGCGTCTTACCCCCCGTACGCGGGAGCGTACTATCGCCAGGGCCTGCTGCATTTTGTGAACGGTCGGCAGGCCGAGGCGCGAACCGCGCTGGAGCGGGCAGTGGCCGAGGAGCGTGCGTCGATCCCTCCAGCCGTGCTTCTGGCATATGTGTACTTGGGGGATGGTAATAAGCAAGCTGCTGCCGCGCAGATTGAGAGAATCCGATCTGCATCCGGCGATCCTGCAAACGCCCTGATACTGGGAGCAGCGGCTGTTCTGGAATTCCGGAACGGGCGGCTCGATGCGGCCGAATCCATGCTGGCGCAGGCCGTATCGAGGCCGGATGCTCCTGCGTATCTCTACAAGATGCTGGGCGATGTACGCTTGGCGCGCGGGGCGCACGATCAAGCTCTCGAAGCGTACCAGCAGGCCGCCTATGGTGACGCCGACCTGGTGCTGGCCCGAGACGCGTTAGGCAATATGATGAGGCTTGCGGGGCAGCCGCCGTCAGCGGTGGGCTACTACACTGCGGCCGTGGCGGGCAACCCTAACCTGACTCGGGCATGGTTCGGGCTGGGTTCAGCTTTGCTCCAGTCCGGGTCGACGTCTCGGGCGCTGACGGTACTGACGGACCTTGTCAACGCGCTTCCCGAGTACGCATCGGACAACGCTCTTCTGCTCAAGGGCATGGCCCAGTGGAAGCTGGGGAACGCAAACGGGGCTCTTGCCACGGTGAACGATGCTCTGGGAATCAACCCGGGCAACCGGATTGCTGCCATATACAAGACGCGAATAGAGCGTGAGGCCGGCCCCAGTGGGGTTGCGCCCAGGTCAATCCAGCCGCGTTCGATCGAGGCTGGGCCCACGCCCGACAAGCCTTTCACCGGCGTTCTCATCAACGGCGGGGCGCCTTGCACCAATAGCAGAAATGTGAAACTGGGTGTGTACGGCGACCTCACGCAGGTGGCGTTCAGCAACGATGGATACACCTGGAGCACGTGGTTTTCCAAACCCGATCCGTACGGCGAATTCGGATGGGAACTGGCGCAGGGCGACGGCAAGAAGACTGTGCAGATGAAGTTCAAGGGGTTCCTGTTCTTCGATGTCGCCGGAGAGCCTGGAACGATAGTACTCGATACCACCCCCCCCACGGCTTCGGTATCAATTACCAGCATGGGCCAACCGGCATATGCCGGAGTGTCGAACAGGGTGAGAGCCTCGATCACGGCCCGGGATTCCAGCGGCATACTCGGCTTCTGGCTGTCGTTCGACGGCAATGACTGGGAGTGGTATGACTGGTACGGCAGCGATGTGGCCATAACTATTCCTCAGGGTGCAGTGTACGGGCAGAAGCTCTTCTTCTCAATAGTAGACGGCGCGGGCAACCATGCATCTGTCGAGGCCGTTCGTCCCATTCCGGACACGACGCCGCCACAGATCCACGGAGTGCAAGCAGTGCCGGGAGCGTACGGAACCGCAGCGATAAGCTGGCAGACAGACGAGGCGTCTGATTCGTACGTGGAGTACTGGACATACGGCTCCAGCATGCAGCGGATGGGCACCAGTGCGATGACCACATCTCACATGGTCAACCTGACCGGTCTGCAGGCCAGCGTGACCTACTACTACCGCGTAGTATCGGCAGACGCGGCGGGCAACCGGGCCCAGTCGGCCGACATGACGTTCCGCCTGCAACCCGCGGATACCACGCCTCCTACAGTGAGACTGAGCATCAACAACGGCGCGCAGACAACCAACAGCGCGACAGTGCAGCTGTATGTCACCGCGCAGGATGACTCGGGCGGTGCTCTCGAGATGAGCCTACGCGACGACAAGACTCAGTTCGGCCCGTGGCAGCCGTACACAGCCTACACCACCTGGCGCTTCTCGTCAGGCGATGGCAGGCGTACAGTGACCGTTCGAGTGCGAGACGCGGCAGGCAATGAGGCGCAGGCCGCGGCATCCATAACTGTCGACGCGACGCCGCCCGCCATCAGCTGGGTGGAGGTCCGGAGCATCGGACCTGATTCAGCCACAGTCACGTGGAGAACCGACAAGGCATCCGACTCCTGGGTCCTCTTCGGCCCCTACTCGCCCAGCGAGATCAGAGGGCAGGCTGAAGCGGCGACATCGCACACAGTGTTGCTCTACGGGCTGAATCCGAACACGACATACTACTTCAAGGTACGTTCGGCAGACGGGGCAGGCAATGTAGCGGAGTCGACTACACAGACGTTCCGAACAGCCCAGAGAGGAAATCCTCCCACAGGGAGCATCAGCATAAACAACGGCGCCACGTACACCCGTTACTACGATGTTCAGTTGACGATATCTGCCCGTGATGATTACCGCGGCCCGATCGAGATGAGGCTGCGCGAAGGCAACGGCAGTTGGTCGGGGTGGATGCCCCTGCAGACGACGTTCGCATACAGGATCAGCCCGGGCGACGGCAAGAAGACGGTGTATGCGGAGTTCCGTGATATGTACGGCATCCAGAGTACGACCTACTCAAGCTCCATTACTCTGGATACGCGTCCGCCCCGGATCAGCAATATCAAGTCGACAAACGTGACTGCGAATTCGGCCACGATCACGTGGAACACGGATGAACCGGCCACGTCCAGAGTGGAATACGGTACTAGCGGCACAAGCATGCGCGAATCCGCGGGCGAGCGGTCGATATCGAGCGCCGACGCGTCCACGCCGGCCGGGGATGTGGGAACTAAGGCGATCATAATCACTCCGACGCCGTCAGGCTCGCTCCGAACCAGCCATAGTGTGACTCTGACTGGCTTGCGCGAGAAGACTACCTACTACTATCAGGTGGTTTCGAGCGACGCTGCCGGCAATGTGGCTGTGATGTCGGCTCCACGCCGCCGCCGCCACCGCCGCCGCCGCCAACGCCGGGCACAGTCAATGTAAACTGGGCGCTGGCATCCAACGGCGGGAAGGCCACCGCATCGAGCTATGCTCCGGCTACGCCGGACGGACCGGCTAGCCCGCCCAGTAACGCCATCGACGGCAACGCCAGGACTTACTGGGAGGCGGCCAAGACAGGGCAGGGAAGCAGCACCGAATGGATCATGGTTGAGTTCGCGAAGCCTCAGACGATCAACTACATCAAGACCATGAGCGATGTGGCACACTATCCGATGGAGATGACCGTCGAGGTGGAACAGGGCGGCCGATGGGTCGCAGTAGCGTCGTTCAAGAGCACATCCGAGCAGAAGAACTACATGAGCAGGTCCGGATCGACGATCAGCTTTGAGTTCAAGTTCGCTCAAGTTACTGCGAGCAAAGTGCGCGTGAGTGTTCGCCGCGTATCCAATCCAACCCACGCCGTCCAGTTCTTTGAGGTAGTAGCTATGAACACCGGCAAGTAGGCTGTGCAGGTTGACCCGCACCGCACGGATTGTTCCGGGTAATAGCTGACTGACACATACGGCCGACTGCCGCATCCCGGCGAGGATGCGGCAGTCGGGCGTCACGGAGGTATCGGGCAGATGGGGCAGGCATTCTACGATGTGGTTATCGTTGGAGCGGGTCCGGCAGGGATATTCGCTGCGCTAGAGCTATCAGGCTCGAGCGATCTGAAGGTGCTGATGATCGAGAAGGGGCGTGGAATAGCAGGGCGCGTGTGTCCGTCCAAAGAACGCCGCGTGAATTGCGTTCGGTGCGACCCCTGCGGTGTGCTGTGCGGGTGGGGCGGCGCTGGGGCGTTCAGCGACGGCAAACTGACGTTGTCAACAGATGTCGGAGGCATGCTGGAAAACTACGTCGGCAGGGAAGAGCTGCTCCGCTTGATAGATCAGGTGGACCGCATCTATCTCGACTACGGCGCGCCGGAGGATGTGTGGGGCGAGGAAGATGAGAAGGTGGCGGAACTCAGGGATCGAGCGAAGCTGGCAGAGCTGACCCTAATACCCGCCCGCATAAGGCATCTGGGTACCGGCCGAACAGGCCACATCTTGGAAGGCATGCGTAGGGCCTTGGAGGGAAAGGTCGAGATCGACCTGAACACCAGCGCAGTGCGGGTAGTGTCGAGCGATGGGGCCGTCCGCGGGGTCGAGACCAGCGACGGGCGGTTCATCCAGGCCAAGTACGTGATCGTGGCCCCTGGGCGCGAAGGCGCGTCCTGGCTTGCAGAGCAGGCGTCGGCGCTCGGGCTTCGCACTGCGGTGAACCCGGTGGACATCGGTGTGCGCGTGGAGCTTCCCGCCGCTGTCATGGAGCACATTACCGATGTTGTTTACGAGTCCAAATTCGTGTACTACTCCCGGACATTCGACGACAAGGTGCGCACGTTCTGTATGTGTCCTTACGGCGAGGTAGTCACGGAGAACAATGCGGGCCTGATGACGGTGAACGGCCACAGCTACGCCGAACGCCGGACGGAGAATACTAACTTCGCCCTACTCGTGAGCAAGAATTTCACTGAGCCGTTCAAAGAGCCGATACTGTACGGCAAATACGTGGCCGGCCTCGCCAACCTGCTGGGCGGCGGCGTGATCGTGCAGCGACTGGGCGACCTGATTAACGGACGCCGTACTACAGCCGACAGACTCCGCAAGGGAACCGTCACACCCACGCTCGAAGATGTCACCTGCGGCGACTTGAGCCTGGTCTTTCCATATCGGCATCTGGTCGACATCACAGAGATGCTACAGGCATTGGACAAGATAGCGCCTGGCGTCTATTCCAGAAACACACTCGTTTACGGCGTTGAGGTGAAGTTCTACTCCAACCGGCTCGAGCTCACCGGCGATCTGGAGACTCAGGTGGCCAACTTGTTTGCCGCCGGCGATGGTGCCGGCGTTACCCGGGGCTTGATGCAGGCGTCCGCGTCGGGAGTGGTGGCGGCGCGTGCTATCCTGGCGCGCGCGGGGAGGGCATAGGCATGGGCAGTGCGGTCGGCGCGGTCGGCGGCGACTCCGGCATGGTCAGGCTGAAGCCCGGCAGAGATGCCCGGGCCAGGGCCGGTCATCCGTGGGTCTACGAAGGAGAGATCAGCCGCATCCGCAGCAATCCGCCGGACGGCAGCATAGTTGCCGTCTGCGCTGCATCGGGAGCTTTCATCGGTCGCGGCTACATCAACCGCGCCTCGCAGATCACCGTCAGGATTCTGACGTGGAAAGACGAGCCTGTGGACGACGAATGGTTTGCCCGGCGTCTTCGAGACGCCTTCGGCTACCGCGACTTGGTGGCGCCTGATGCTCGCTCATGCAGGATGGTGCATTCGGAGGGCGATGGGCTGCCCGGGCTCATAGTGGACAGGTACGAGGGTTGCCTGGTGTTCCAGTTTCTGACCCTCGGAATGGACCTCAGGAAGGACGCTCTAGTGCGAACATCTCTCGAACTCGCCGGCCTTGAGGATGCGTATGAGCGCAGCGATGTTCGAAGCCGGGAGTACGAGGGACTCGGGCAGCGAAGCGGGTTCCTGAGCGCTCCGTTCGACGCGTCCTCGGTGCAAATCCGCGAAAACGGATACGCCTTGGATGTGGATGTAGCTGGCGGCCAGAAGACCGGGCACTTCCTGGACCAACGCGAGAACCGGGCGGCACTGGCGCCGTACTGCCGTGGAGCTCGCGTGCTGGACTGTTTCTGCCACACAGGGGCGTTTGCGATCCATGCAGCAGGCTTCGGGGCGCGTGAGGTGCTGGGCGTCGACATCTCCGAACAGGCGCTTGTGACCGCGCGTCGAAACGCGGCTTTGAACCGGCTTGATGAGGTGTGCACTTTTCGGGCCGGTAATGTCTTCGATACGCTCAGGCAGATGGCTGATGACGCCGCGGCGCGGCGGGCGCGGGAGGGGCAGTTTGACATGGTCATCTTGGATCCTCCGGCGTTCACCAAGTCACGGGCGACCGTGGAGTCAGCTGCTCGCGGCTACAAGGAGATCAACCTGCGCGCCGCCATGCTCCTTCCCGAGGGCGGTTTCCTCGTGACGTCGTCGTGCTCTCACCACGTGGATGAGCCCACATTCGTCGCGATTGTGGAGTCGGCGCTGGCAGATGCGGGGAGGAGGGCCAGGCTGGTGGAGGCCAGAACGCAGGCGAAGGACCACCCTGTGATGGCGGGCGTTCCGGAGACCCGGTACCTCAAGTTCCTGGTTTTTCGGATGATGTAGCTGCTTCGGCGGTTCACAGGGGGCGAGAGAGGGGACTATAACTCCGATG
>CAYZHL010000105.1:0-254 GCA_964478095.1 uncultured Clostridia bacterium
CGGCTCAAGACAGATGTTGGTCATTCGGATGATGGGCATCCTGTCCCATCCGCTCGCGCGCATGGCGCCGTTGCTGACTGTGCTGAGGTCATGCGCGGTCTCCCGCGACATCAAGTAGCCCACGAACATGCCGTCTTTAACAAGATAGCTGTGGCAGGCGGGCGTTCCCTCGTCGTCATATCCGAAAGTGCCGAGCCCTCCGGGGATCCGCGAGTCAGCGTACAGGTTCACAAGGTCCGAGCCGTATCTGTAGT
>CAYZHL010000105.1:264-5441 GCA_964478095.1 uncultured Clostridia bacterium
CGCGGTCAAGTTCCGTGGGGTGCCCGCATGATTCGTGGATCTGCAGGGCGAGCTGGTTCGTGCCGAGGATCAACGTCATAGTGCCCGAAGGGCACTGCTGGGCCGAAAGCAGGGCCTGTGCCTCCGCTCCGACGCGTCTAGCATTCGCAGCCAGGTCCATCTCCTCGACGAACTCGTAGCCGGCCTGGCGCACGTTGCCGTCGAAGGTTCCCGGATACGACCGTACCTGCATCTCTCCCGCTCCAACCGCCACTGCTCGCACGCCCGCCGATGTGATAGTCGACGTCTGGACGATATGCGCCCCCTCCGTGCTCGCGAAAGTCTTCACCTCGCGGATAGCCCGCATGTACGCCGTAGCGACCCGAACGTCCTTCCCTCCGGCCTGCGCAGCTTTGCATGCCTCTCGCAGCAAGTCGACCTTTCGCGCTGTCGGCACCGACCAGGGATCGATCCGGCAAGGCGACTCCCAAGTGTCGACCGTCGCAGGCGCCGGCGCCAAACTGACCTCACGTTTGCGAACCGCGCCGCTTGCCCTGGCGATCTCCACAGCGAGGCCGGCGAGACGACACGCTTCTGCCTCCGACACCGCGCTGCCCGCCGCGAAGCCCCATTGGCCATCCACCAGCACCCTCACGCCCAGCCCGTACGATGAGCCGCTACGTGCCTGCTCCACCCGGCCATTTCGCACCGTCAGACCCTCATCAGCCTGCTCCAGCGAGCGTGCATCCGCATACGATGCCCCGGCGCCAAGCGCCCGCTCAAGAGCCATTTCTAGTGGTTTCAACAACATCACACCTCCCGCGGTCGTGCAATATCGCCTATCTGACATACGAGTATGCCAAGGAGTATCAGCGCTGCGCCGATGAACTGCTTAGCGGCCATGCGCTCTCCGATCAACAGCCACGCGAACAGTGCGGCAAACACCGGTTCCGACTGCATTATCAAGGCCGCCCTCGTCGGCGGAGTGTATTTCTGCGCAATTGTCTGAACAAGATAGGCCAGAGCCGTGCCTGTGGCCCCGAGGTATGTAACCGACCACAAAACGCCGGGTTCAAACGACAGCGCCTGCGCCAGGTCGCGCCTAGCGATCACGGTGGCCAGAACTGCCGACCATACGATCTGAGTGAACGAAAGCAGGAAACCATCGTGCTTCGGTGAGTAGTGGCCCAGCATGACAATGTGAAGACCGAATGCAAACGCGCATGCCAAAACGAGCAAGTCGCCAGCGGAGGGACGCCCAAAACCATCAAGCGTGAGCAATCCCAGCCCAACCAGGGCCATCGCTATGCCGGCAGCCTGGTACGGCAGCACTCTCCTGCGCCGGAACACGTACTCAAGGACCGGGGTGAACACCACGTGCATTCCCGTAATGAAACCCGCCTTGGATGCAGTCGTGGACTTCAGCCCGTAGGTCTGCGTGAGGAATCCCGCCATCAGTGGAACTGCCATGAGTAGGCCGGCCATCCAGGCCCGCCTGTCAAGCCGTTTCAGCCGCGGACTGGCGATCAATCCCAAGATGATTGACGCAATTCCGAATCGAACAGCAATGAACGTGGCGGGGTTGATGTCGCCGACGACGCTTTTCACTATCGCAAAGCTGGTGCCCCACACCACGCATATGCCGACCAGGCTAAGGTCGGCAAGGAGTGATCTGGACGATGTAGAAAGCCGCGTATGCAATTCCGTGCCCTACTCCCATTCTATAGTAGACGGGGGCTTGGACGTGATGTCGTACACCACCCTGTTGACGCCGGGGACCTCCGTGACAATCCTTCTCGAAATCGTATCCAGCACATCGTGAGGAAGACGTGCCCATTCGGCTGTCATCGCATCCTCGCTTGTCACGGCGCGCACCGCAATCATGTGAGAGTAAGATCGCGTCCGCGAACCTGCCTCCATCGACACGCCAACGCTCCGCATAGTTGGAAGAACCGCGAAGTACTGCCACACGCCGCCCCTCGCCGGGAGTTTTTCGATCTCCTCCCGCACTATGGCATCGGCTTCGCGCAAGACCTCAAGCCTCTCGCTCGTCACCTCTCCCACGATCCTGACCGCTAGCCCTGGGCCTGGGAACGGCTGCCTAGCTACTATCGACCCGGGCAAGCCGAGCACAGCGCCTACCCTGCGAACCTCCTCTTTGAAGAGATATCGCAAGGGCTCCACTAGCTCGAAGCTGAGATTCTCGGGAAGCCCGCCCACATTGTGGTGGCTCTTCACCCCGGTTCCGCTGCGCCCCTGCGACTGGCTCTCGAGCACATCGGGGTATATCGTCCCCTGCACTAGGTAGCGCACATCGCCCAACCGGCGTGCCTCTTCCTCGAAAACCCGGATGAACTCCTCGCCGATTATCTTCCGTTTGGCCTCGGGGTCCCGAGCGCCGGCCAACCTGCCCAGGAAGCGGTCTCGCGCATCCACAACCACTAGATTCATATGGAAGTGGCCCTGGAATACCTTCTGGACCTCGCAGGCTTCGCCCTTTCGCAGAAGGCCGTGATCCACAAAGATGCATGTCAGCGCATCGCCTATTGCGCGGTGAGTGAGCATCGCGGCCACTGAGGAATCTACTCCTCCCGACAGCCCGCACACGGCGCGTTCCGCTCCCACCTGCCGCGCAATGGCGTCTATCGAGTGCTCGACGAACTCCCGAGGCGCCATGCCGGCCGCGCGGGCACGTGCCGCATCTTCCCCGAGCAAGCTCCCGTTCACATCCATTCCAGCACACCTCGTCAGGCTAGCCCCTCGCTATCTGCGTTCCATACGCGATCCATTGGAACGCCCACGAAGGGCAGGTTGCGGTATTTCTCACGGTAGTCAAGGCCGTACCCGACGACGAACTTGTCGGGTATGACGAACCCGTTGTAGTCAGGAACGACCGGCGCCTGGCGCCTATCAGGTTTGTCGAGCAAGGTACATATCCTGACAGACGCAGGCCTGCGGTTCTTGAGGTAGGAAGCCAGGTAGCTCAAGGTGAGCCCCGAGTCGACTATGTCCTCGACAATCAGCACGTGCTTACCCTCTACGGCCGCATCCAGGTCTTTGACTATCCTCACAACACCAGACGACACTGTGGAGGCTCCATAGCTGGTTACGGCCATCGTATCGATACACACAGGGATAGTGATGTGGCGCATCAGGTCGGCCATGAACACAAGGGCGCCCTTGAGTATGCACACCAAAAGCAGATCCTTGCCCTCGTAATCACGGGATATCTCCTCTCCTAGTTGGGCCACTTTTGACTCAATCAGTTCAGCGGAAAGCAGTATCTCCCGGATGTCGTCCTCTATGCGCGCAGGCAGCCGTTCAGACACAGCTCAAAGCCTCCTATCAAGCCTCTGGGCCGGTCCCACGAATCGGAACGGACCGGCCCGTGAAGGCGCCGAGAATCAAGATTAAGCGATCCTAATCAGTGGCGACTCCTCGTGCCTCATGCACGAACTCGCGCGGCACCGCAATTGTGATCACTGCGGTCTTGTTGAAACCCTTGGGCTTCCTCACATTGGCGACCTTCGCGTCACATATGACTCGCCCCGACCTGTCGGTTGCCCGAACCTGGGCTCCGAGCTCAGGAACGGGGAGGTATTCGTAGGGGATGGATACCAGAGCCTCGGGGCCGTCCTTCGATTCATCCTCGATGAAGATGGCGAGCCCAGGGCAGACCGCAACGCACGTACCGCATCCTGTGCATTTCTCTTCGTCCAGAACTGGCAAGCTCGTTATCGGGTCGCCTACAGCGATAGCCCCGAACCGGCATCCGGTTTCGCACGGGTTACATGGAATCTCTTGCAGGCACTCGATGACCGCCACTGGACCCTTCTTCGCCCGGCCCTCGCCGGGGCATCCCCGAGAGGCCTGGACGTCTTCCCATTTGACGATCCCGTTCTTCTCGATGTCCTTCAGCAAATCAATCACTCCGTTCTCCAACCCCCGGCCCAAGGCGCGAGGTTCATGACTCCCCTGTCCCCAAACGAGCCTTCCTTATGACCCTCCGGTCATAGACCTTCGGGACTACTTCCAGCACTGACTGACGAGCGCAGTATCTGACATCGTCGGCAAATCCGATCTCGGCAAGGTACGCTCCATGCTCCGACTCTATCAGCGCGTCCTCGATGGAGCCCCTACGATGCTCATATATCGCTGAGGCAGCGCGGGCTGAGTCAGAAAGCGACGCCCCCGTCAGCCGAGCCAACTCCGATGCGAACAGCCCTGCACAAAGGGCGTCTTCAATGCTGAAACGGCCGTCCTGGCCTGCGCACAACAGCATTACGTCGCGATCATCTGCAGCAGCAAGCATGTCGAGCACTGCACTGGCGTTCAGAAAACAAGCTAGGACTATCTGCCGAGCGCCCCCGTACTGCTTGACAGCGCGCGTACCGTTGGTAGTCGCCAGGATCACCTTCCTCCCGGCCACTCTGGCCTCGGAGTACTCGCCTGGCGAATTGCCGAGGTCGAACCCATCAACCGCAAGCCCGCGCCGCTCTCCCCCCAGCACGTAGTCGGGCCTCGCATAGCCGCTGGCGATGGTTATGGCCTCTTCTATGCTCTCCGCCGGGATGACTTCCTCGCATGAGTTCGCCAGCGCTGTCGCAACCGTACTGCTGGCCCTCAGCACATCGATTACGACTACTGCAGCGTTTGATACGTCTTTCGCGGCAACTTCACCGGGAATTAGGGATACGTCGACTCGCATTGCGACTCCCCTTTCAGTTAGCTTGAGCTATAGACCAAGATCGATCACCGGCTAAGCGGCTCTATCAGCGCATGTATGTCTTCATAGTTGGGCTCCCAGTACGCGCCCTTGAAATGCCCAGGAAGCGTAACCGATTGAAGAGCGCTCGAGTCGAACTTACGTAGACGCCACCCCACGGCAGCCATTTCGCGCGCAGACAGGTCGGTAGTGGTGTTGTCCTGGGCGATTTTCACAATCTCCTTAATGGACTGAATTCCCCGCCAACTCGCCAGTTCGTCTAGGAGCGCCCGGAAAAACTGCTGCTGACGTGCGGTACGCGAGATGTCGCCCAGCGCATCGTGTCGGTATCTCACGTAGCTCAGGGCCTGTTCGCCATCCATATGGTATGTGCCGGGCTGAAGGTCGATAGAGTACCCTCCAGCGCGGTCGGTGTATTTCATCCGACGATCAACGGTTATGTCGACACCGCCCACAGCGTCCACAATCTCGG
>CAYZHL010000105.1:5451-8242 GCA_964478095.1 uncultured Clostridia bacterium
CTGACGCATGCCTGTGCACGTCCAGCCCCACGAGCTCCGATACGACTTGGCGTGCCAGATCCATTCCGCCTATGGCCGAGGCCGAGTTGATCCTACGTCGGCCGCCGCTGGGGAACTTGACCATGCTGTCGCGGGGAATCGACATGAGAAGCGCCGCCTTATCATTCCTCGGCACGACCAGCAGCATTATGGCATCCATCCTGCCCGTGGAGTCGATGGCCTCCCCGTTCCTTGCGTAGTCACGGTCTTCGCCCACTAGCAGTATGCTGAAGTACGAACCCTCGCCCGGAAATCGAACATACCAGAGCGCTGCGCTGAGCAGCGCTCCGGCGATCGCTACAAGGATCACTACTGCAGCTAAGAGCCCGCGCCGGCGACGCGGCTTTCGAACATTGTCCGATTCATCGGAAACGTGCGACATGGTGATTACTCCTCAGGCGTCCAGCACACCCACACTTAGTCTAGTTCTACGGTAAGCTGCCGTATCCTTCCGCTTGGGCATCCTCAAGCCTCGCCCCCGGCACTGCGTTGGCGTCAAGCCCGGATACTCTCCCGGCAGCCAGCCCATAGTAACCAGCCGAAGCTATCATGGCTGCATTGTCCGTGCACAGCGACAGTGGAGGGTAGAACAGCTCGATTTCCAGCTTGGCCGCAAGGCCATCCATGGCTGACCTGAGCGCTCCATTGGCCGCAACCCCGCCCGACACCGCGAGTTTCCGGATGCCGGTGGCATGCACCGCAGGCTCGATCCTCGATGTGAGCTCATCCACGACCGCTCTCTGAAACCCCGCTGCGACGTCCGGATAGTCGATCCGCAAGCCTTTCTGCTCCGACGTATGTATGTAGTTGACGACAGCTGTCTTGAGCCCGCTGAAGCTAAAGTCAAGAGGCCTGCCCTCCACGTGAGCCCGGGGAACCACGACTGCGCAGGGGTCGCCTGATTGCGCCAACCTTTCCAGTGCCGGGCCGCCTGGATACGGAAGCCCCATTACCCTGGCCACCTTGTCGAAAGCCTCTCCCGCTGCATCGTCGCGCGTACGCCCGAGCACCTCGTATTGCCCGTGCCCGTGCATCGCGACGAGCTCAGTATGGCCCCCAGACACAGTCAGGCACAACACCGGCGGGTCCAGCCGTGTGTGAGCCAGGAAGTTGGCATAGATGTGCCCTTCGATGTGGTTAACGCACACTAGAGGAATGCCGGCTGCAAACGCAAGCCCCTTTGCCGCCGCGAGCCCAACGAGCAAGGCGCCCACGAGGCCGGGGCCATAAGTGACGGCCACGGCATCAACCTCGGTCAGCGCGACTCCGGCTTCCGCAAGAGCCTGGTCAATCACTGGGATGATGGCTTCCACATGGCGGCGCGAGGCGATCTCGGGCACAACTCCTCCGAACTTGCGATGCACTTCTATCTGCGACGACACCACTGACGAAAGCATGTCCCGCCCTCGGGCGACACAGGCCGCAGCCGTCTCGTCACAGCTAGTTTCGATGCCGAGCACGATGCCGTCGTTACCGCGCATCCGCGTCCTGCCTCCCCGAGAGCTCCCGCAAAGCGCCGGATATGCCGTCTAGCCACATGATGAGCGCGTCTTCCCGGTTATCCATATAGTAGCGGGGCCTGACTCCAGCCGGTCGGAACCCGAGTCTGCCGTAGAGTTCCTGTGCCGGCCGGTTTGAGACGCGCACCTCCAAAGTCATGCGGTTTGCTCCCTTCGACCGAGCCAACCCCATCAACCCAATCATGACCGCCGTGCCCGCGCCCTGGCGACGGCGATCGGAACGAACTGCTATGTTGGTCACGTGAGCTTCGTCGCACACAAGCCACATACCGCCGTAGCCCACCATCGTACCCGACTCGTCCCGAATCACTATATATACAGCCCGCTCGTTCCGAGTGAGTTCGTCAACGAACGCGGCTGTGCTCCACGGAATCGGAAAAGACTGCTTCTCAATCTCGACTACATCATTTACATCGGCGAGGGTCATGAGTGATACCGCGTATTCCATCTCGTCACCGCTTCCCCTCTGCAAGCCTCGCTTCTGCCTCCGATGGCCCGAGGTACATGGGAATGATGCCGGCAGGGTCGTCTGCTGCCCCGGCTCGGATCAGATCAGACCCCAAAAGGCCGACCTGCGACGGTCGCAAAACACACATGGGCGCAGGCGGAATGTCTGCCGCGCCGGGCAGCTCTCGGCGGAGCGATTCAGCGTATGCCAGGGCGCCGTCGCCGAGAAAGAGCACCCGGCCCAGGCGATCGTCGTCGCCCGGCGCCATTTCACGGGCTAGGGCGGCGATTTCACTGATGTGCCTGATGGCGTATGCCGATGTCCGCTCGGGACGCCATGCATCGGCCGACTCAGGAGGCACGAACGAAGCAGAGTAACATCTGCCGTGCCTCGCGTCGATCAAACACCATACTGCGCGCGCCCCTTTACCTCGCCCATACGCCAGCGCATCGAGGGAAGGCACTGACACTATGGGAATAGACAGAGCGTACGCCATTGCCTTGCACGCCGACACGCCTATACGGACGCCTGTGAATGATCCTGGCCCTATGCCGCATGCTATCGCTTCGAGATCGCTCGGGGTTACGCCCGCGGCGGCCATCAATGCCTCCACTGCCGACATCAGCCGCTCAGAGTGGGTTGCCCGCACGTTCAGGATGTGCTCGCCCAGAGTGACGCCGTCCTTGAGCAGGGCGACTCCTCCGACCATGGTCGAAGTGTCCATCGCCAGGATCAGCACCGTGTCATCTCCTCCAGAATGCGCGTGTACCTGTCGCCTTGCGCC
>CAYZHL010000106.1:0-8236 GCA_964478095.1 uncultured Clostridia bacterium
TTGCCGCCGCGCGATACATTCGAGCTTCTGGCGCACGTGTACGAGATTCCAAAGTCCGTCTACCGTAGCAGGCTGGAGATGCTGGCCGGCCGGTTTGGGCTCGGGGAGTTCATGCGCACGCCCGTCCGCAAGCTTTCCCTTGGCCAGCGCATGAGGTGTGAGATCGCCGCCTCGCTATTGCATGGCCCGAGAGTTCTGTTTCTCGACGAACCCACGATCGGCTTGGATGTAGTGGCCAAGCGCACTATCCGGGAGCTGATTCGCCAGATGAACCGGGAAGAGGGCATCACAGTATTCCTCACGTCGCACGATGTCGGCGATATGGAGGAGCTGTGCAGGCGCGTGATGATCATCAACCACGGCGAGCTGATCCTGGATACTTCAGTGTCTGCCCTGAGGCGCGACTACTTGCGCTTCAAGATCGTGCGCGCGAGACTCGCCGATCCAATCGATAGGTTTCAGATGGACGGAGTTGCGGTAGTCAAACACAAGCAGGCAAACCTGAAGCTGTCCGTGGATACTGATGTGACTTCCATCGATGAAGTGCTCGCTGGCTTGATGCGCTGCGCGCGGATAGTCGACATCACAATTGCCGACCCTCCCACTGAGCAGGTCATCGCCGACATCTACGGACGCTGCGCGTCGGAAGTGTCGGGAGTACCGGGAGGAAGGTGAGAGCCGTGACTGTGACAGCTGTGACGACTGGGTCAGCCGCGGTAACCGGGCTCGCAAAGTACTTCCACGTCGCCCGAATAAGCATGCGGGCGCGCACTGCTTACCTGGCCGACTTCCTGTTGGGCTCAGTGTTCTATGCGCTGATCCTGTATGTGTTCGTGCAGCTGTGGTCGGTTCTCGGCCGCACACGCGGTTTCGCCGTGGAGGGTTTCGGCCCCCGTGAACTGGTGTGGTATCTGATGGCCAGCGAAGCAATCATGCTGGGGCGCGCCCGATTTGAGCAGGAGACTGATGAAGAGGTGAAGACCGGGGCCATAGCGTACTGCCTCAACAAGCCCTACCACTACATACTGTTCAAGCTGGCATCTTACTGGGGAGAGACTGCGCTCAAAATGACGCTGAACATCGTCATCGGCGCGGCCGTGGCACTGGCGGCAGTAGGCCCCATTTCCGTCCGCCCCGCGCATCTCTGCGCGGTGCTGGTATGTGCGGCATTGGCCTTAACGCTCAACTTCTTCATCGGTATGGCGCTCGGCCTTTCGGCCTTCTGGGTGGAGGACACAGCCCCCTTCTTCTGGATATACAGCAAGGTGCTTTTCGTACTGGGCGGGCTGTTCGCTCCCATGGAAGTCTACCCAGACGCCTTGGCTCGCACGGCGCGGGCGACTCCCTTCAACTATGTGCTGTATGCGCCGGCGCGCCTGTTCGTCCAGTTCGATATGGAATTCTTCCTGCGCGCTGTGACGATGCAGGTAGTGTGGGTCGCCGCCCTGGCCTTCTTGGTAATGGCGCTGTACCGTATGGGGGTGAGACGGCTTGATGTCAACGGTGGGTAGAGCGGCGGCTAGATCAGCGGGCAGCGCAGCGGGCGAGGCGGTGCGCAGAGCCGCGCGGACGGCGGGTTTCGTATGGGAGCATTTCAAGTTCAACGTGGCGTCGGCCATGGAGTACCGGTGGAGTTTCGTGTCCCAGGTATCGTTCATGGTGCTAAACGACTTTCTGCTTCTGTTCTTCTGGTGGTTGATATTCGGCAAGGTAGAGACTATCGGCGGCTGGACCTTTGCCGATGTCATAACAATGCATGCGGTTCTGGCCGCGTCGTATGGCCTGAGTGTGTCGGTGTTCGGCAATGTGAACCGCCTGGCCCGCATCATCGCCGCGGGGCAGCTCGACTACTACCTGCTGCTGCCGCGCAACCCGTTGCTGCATGCGCTTGTAAGCAGGTCGGACCTTTCGGGCTTGGGCGACGTTGCTTTCGGCCTGGCGGCATTCTGCCTGTTCACCCCGGTCACCCTCGGCAGGCTCGTGCTGTTTGTCATCGTGTCGCTGGCATCATGCACTGTGTACACCTGTTTTGCGGTGATCACGGGCAGTATCGCGTTTTTCATAGGAAACGCCCAGACCATAAGCCTGCAGTTGCTCGGGGCCTTGATCACATTCGGAGGATACCCCGGCTCAATCTTCAAAGGCCTGGTCCGGGCGGTGCTATACTCAGTCATACCTGCTGGTTTTGTCGTGTACGTGCCCGTGTCGCTACTTCGGAATTTCCGCGTCGTCCACTTGGCGGGCCTCTTGGCTTTTGCGGCGGCGATCGCGTGGGCCGCCTCTTGGCTATTCGGGGCCGGCCTCAGGCGCTACGAGTCGGGCAACCTGGTATCTGCCAGGATATGAGCGCGTAGCGAGCGACCGTCGAGCGATGCGCAACTATCGGCCGATGACTACGATGCGCAATAGCTGGCCGCCGGTTAATGACAGTCAGCCGATGCAGCGGTCTCGGCTTCGATGCCGACGACGGCTTTTGACACCATCGCGGCGGCCATCGAGATCGCGTGGGGGAGCTTTTCCGGGCGCCTGCCGCCTCCCTGGGCTATTTGGTGCGTGCCGCCTCCCTTGCCTTCGACCGCAGGCAGTACTTCGCGGAGGAGTCTGGCCATGTCGATAGACACGTCGTGTGCTTTTTCGAATACCACATGCGCAGACTCGCCGTTGGATGAGCCCAGAAGGGCAACGGTGCTGGGATGCTCGCAGATCTTGTGCGCCAGCATCTTGAGATAGCCGATGTCGTGGCCCTCAGCTGATGCCCACGATACCACGCGGATGCCGGACGCCCCAGCCGGCTCGGCGCCGTCGTACATCGCCTCAGCCTGATACTCGTACAGATCCTTCAGGGCATGTTCCAGCTGGCGCGAGGTATCGCGCAGCTGTATTTGCAGGCGACTTACAGAGTCAGGCAGATCGCGCGCGTGTACTGAGAGCATGGCGGCCGCCTCATACGCGACCTGGTTCTTCCAGCGGTAATCCGCGAGCGCGCGGCGACCGCAGACGAACTCCACACGGGTAATGCCGCGGATACGTTCGGTGCGGGTGATCTTGATGAGGCCGACTTCGCCGGAGGCCCTGACGTGCGTGCCTCCGCAGGGAGTGAGGTCGAAACCGTCGATATCGACGAGGCGGATGTTCTCGGTTCTAGTCGGCAGCTTGCGCAGGCGCGACGGGTCGATGGCGCTGCTAAGGGTATCGCGATCCCAGAAGGTGGCTCTGACTGGCCTGTTCTGGAATACGACCTCGCATGCGAGGCGTTCGGCTGCAGCCCACTGGTCGTGGCTTATTTCGGGAGCGTTGAGGTCTATCGTTACGTACTCGTCTCCCAAGTGGAAACCGACGGTTTCCATTCCGAAAAGGCTGGCAAACGCGCCGGACAGTATGTGTTGCCCGCTATGCTGCTGGGTGTGGTCGAACCTGCGCTCGATGTCGATCCTGCCCTGTGCAGGGCCCAGCGGAACAGCTGTGGAAGTGATGTGGACGACGTCATCGTCCCTTTCAATCACATCGACCACGTCCGCGCCGGCCAGAGTGCCGCGATCGGACGGCTGGCCCCCGGAGTTGGGGTAGAACGCGGTTACGTCGGTGATAACCTCGTATAGAGGGGCTGAATGGGAGTTCCGGGCGGCAGGCTCGCAGTGGAGAACCTGGCAAGCAAAATCCCGAAGGTAGGAGTCGTCGTAATACAGCTTCTTGGTTGGCACTGTTCGAATTCGCCTCCTCAAGCTCTTTTGGAGCCGCGGTTGCGCTTGAGTACTTCTACTGTGGAACAGGATTCCCTCTTACGAACAAGGGGTGGTTTTTGTGACCCAAGGACACTTGACCCTGCGCGGCCCAGCACGCGCGGAGATCGTCGTCAAAAGGAGTAAGTTCATCGCCACGGCGTCCCCGGTCGCTGCCGAGCAAGATGCGCAGGCATTTGTGGATGAGGTCCGCCGGGAGTTCTGGGACGCCACCCATAATGTATATGCGTTCGTCGTGGGCGAGCACAACGAAATAGCTCGCTCCAGTGATGATGGCGAACCTTCCGGAACCGCCGGCCGGCCCGTTCTGGAGGTCATCCGCCGCGAAGATGTGCACTACTGCGTGGTGGTGGTCACTCGCTACTTCGGCGGAACACTGCTCGGAGCGGGGGGGCTGATCAGGGCCTACGGCTCTGCTGCCCGCGAAGGACTGCATGCTGCCGGCATCGCGCGGGCGCAAGCCATGCGCGAGGTGCTCTTCGTCATAGAATACCCAATGCTGGGCAAGGTCCAGAACCATCTGGCCGAGACGGGTATTGACATCGTGAACGTCGACTATGCCGAGCGCGTGACCTTGCGGGTCATGGTTCGGGCGGATGCTCTTGACCCATTCGCGAAGTCCATGACCGAGCTGCTATCCGGGGCTTTTGAGCCGCAGGTGGGCGAGGAACACCTTGCGCTGGTCGATCCATAGCCCGGCAAGACCCGAACGGCCGTGCGGCGCTCTAGCGATGCCTCGGCGCCTTCCTCGTTCCCCCCGGCGGCGCCCTGCGCGACGCCTCGGATGCCGCTATCTTGTTTGGCTGCCCTGCCTACGCCCCAACCTCTGTATGGAACGCGCTATCACCGACACGCCGTCGCCGCGCCTCGACACGCTTCCGGCGATGAGCAATGCCGAGCTCCCATATATCAGGGCCCCGTACTTGTGATATATGCTTTCGAACACCGTCACGTCCGTAAGGCCCAGTTCGTCTTCGAGAGATAGAAACACCACCGTTTTGCCGCTTCTTGTGGGAGGCCTGTGCGGGCGCACGACAAGACCTGCTATGCGCACTGCCTGCCCGTGGCGCGCGCCCGCGATCTCGCGGGATGTGAGGACGCCCCCTCGGGCCAGGGCCGGCCGAAAGAATTCCATGGCGTGATGCGACACGCAGAACCCCAGGATCGACATCTCGTGCCTGAACTTCTCCACTTCGGTGAAGTCGGGCATTTCGGATTCCACATGTGTTTCATACGCCTCGTGCGGTTCGAAGGTTCCCCCAAGCGCGGCCTGCCCCGATTCACGGGCGGCGGCGCTGGCGGCGCGATGCGTGGCGGCGTCGTCTGTCAGGCTCCCGAGGCGCCAGGCTAGCGCCCGGCGGTTGGGCTCCACTGAATCGAAAGCCCCGGCCAGCACGAGGTTTTGAACGGTGTCGCGTGGGATGTCGACTCGATAGAGGAAGTCCAGCGCCGACCGGAAAGGGCCGCCTTCCTCGCGGGCGGCGAGGATACGGCGGATCGAGTCTTTCGATATGCCTTTGACCTGCATGAGGCCTACACAGATAGGCGGACACCTCGCCTCGTCTTGCGTCTTGCCCCCTGTTTCCGCTGTGGCCTCCACCGAATACTTCTCCCCGCTGCGGTTGATATCGAGCGGCACCACACGCACGCCGCGGCGCTTGGCCTCCACCAGCAGCGTGCGGGGCGAATAGAACCCCATGGGCTGGGCGCTCAGGACTGCGGCGTAGAAATGGGCGGGGAAGTGGCACACCATGTATGCTGTGCGGTAGGCCGTGTCGGCGAATGCGGCGGCATGCGCTTCACAGAATCCATAGCCCGCATAGCCCACGATATAGGAAAAGACAGTCTCGGCCACTTTCGGATCTGTCCCGCCTGCGATGGCTTTAGCAACGAAGTCGCGGCCGATTTCCTCCATTTCCCGCATAGACCGAAAGTGCGTCATCACTTTGCGCAGGCGGTCGGCTTCGCCCGGGGTGAAACCCGCTATGGTCGTGGCGATCTGGATCACTTGCTCCTGATAGAGGACTACTCCGTAGGTCTTGTCGAGAATCGGGGCGAGCCTGGGATCTACGTAGGTGATCTCCTCCTCGCCCCGGCGGCGCGCCGATGGTTTCGCCTGAGTTGAGCATTTCATACGTGGCCCGGTCGCCCAGGGGTATGCGGTCGAAGTCGAAACCCGGATCGGTGGCGGCACGTGTCCCGCTACCACTGCCGCGGACCATGTCTACAGCATGTTCCACGGCGCCCAATGTTCTCAGGGAGAGCAGGTCCAGCTTGATGAGGCCCAGGTCTTCAACGGTGTCTTTGTCGAACTGAGTGATGGCGACGCCTTTGGCGGCCATCTGCAGCGGGGTTACGCAGGTGAGGGGTTCGCTTGAGATGACCAGCCCGCCCAGGTGGGTGCCGATATGGCGGGGATATCCTGCCACCGACTCAGCCAGGGTGAGCAGGAGTTCGTATTTCCATGCGGGTATGCCGGAGTCGCGCATCTCGGGGTAGCGGCTGAAGGCTGTGCGAACTGCGTCCGCCGGTACGTGGGGTAGGGTTTTGGCAAGGCGATCGATGTCGGATTGCGGGAATCCGAGCACGCGACCGAAGTCGCGCACGGCCGACCTGCCCTGGAAGGTGTTGAATGTACAGACTGATGCGACATGCTCCTCGCCGTAGCGCTGGTATACGTAGTGCGCAACATCGTCGCGCCGCTCTGACTCGAAGTCGATATCGATGTCGGGCTTTTGGGCGCGCTCCAGGCTCATGAACCTTTCGAAGAGCAATCCGCGGGCTATCGAGTCCACATTGGTCAGGCGGAGGCAATATGCCACGGCGGAATCGGCCGCGGACCCGCGACCGGCATAGCGGATGCCCTGCGAACGGGCCCAGCATGCAATGTCCCACACGGCGAGAAAGTAGTCTTCGAAACCTAGGGTGGTGATGATGTTGAGCTCGTGGTCCAGCCTCGATTGGATTGCCTGGGTGACGCGACCGTACCGCTCGGCGGCGCCCTGCATCGTAAGGCGCCTGAGGAGGGCGGCGGCGGGCTCGCTGGCTGGGGTTGGACCGCCGGAGTGACTGCCGGAGCGGCCGCTGGCCGGCCCGACGGCCTGGCGCCCGGCGGAGTCGTTGGAGCCGTTGGAGCTGTTGGCGGAACCGCCTCCACTGGCGCAGCCCCAGTCGCCTGGTGAGGCTTGGTACTTGGGGAACAGACGGCGCGATAGATCCAGCCCTGGCGTGCATCTTTCGGCTATCGCGAGAGTGTTGGCAATGGCTTCGGGGTGTCTGGCGAATAACTCGCCCATTTCCTCTGCGGACTTCAGGTAGTTCTCGGCGTTCACGCGCCGCTCGGGGTGTATATCATCAAGGGTGGTGAGGGTTCGGACGCATGTTAGCGCGTCGTGCACCTCGAACCGGGACTTCTCTGCATAGTGCACGTTGTTGGTGGCGACCAAGCCCAGGCCGGCCTCCGAGGCCAGCTGGGCCAGGGAGGCGTTGAGCGCCGACGCGCCCGGCGTCAGTGTGTGCTGCAACTCGATGTAGAAGTTCGCGCGACCGAATATGGAGGCGAGTTCTCTGGCTGCTGCCAGAGCCTCGATGAACCTGCCTGCTGCAACCAGGGAGGTGATGCGTCCGCGGCGACAGCCCGACAGTGCGATTATGTGGCCGGAATGCCGCCGCAGTATTTCTAAGGAGGCATGGGGATCAAGGCGGGGTGAGGACATGTAGGTGTCAGTCAATATGCGGCAGATGTTCGAATAGCCGCAGGGGTCGGCGGCAAGCAGGGTAAGGTGGCAGACGGGATGGCTTGGGGCGCGGGCGGCGTGGTCGACGCGGTCCACGTAGGTGGCGCGGGCAGCGCAGGCGGTGGCGCTGCTGTTGCTGTAGCCTCCGTGGGTTTCGGATTCTCCGTGGCTTACTGTCAGCTCTGTGCCGCATATCGGTTTGATTCCATGCTCGGCGGCGGCTTTCGTTAGTTCCACCATGGCGCTGACGTTGTTGTGGTCGGTTATGGCTATGGCGGGCATGCCTAAGGACGCAGCTCGGGCCACCAGAGTCGTGCAGGTGTCCGCGCCGTCGAGGAAGGAATACTGGGAATGGACGTGGAGATGGACGAAGTCTTCCATATCCTTAGTCGAGCACCCGCGACAGCGCCCATTCACCAGGGGCCTCGCGGCATAGCTCGTAGCAACCCCCTCCCGCCGAGGCGATGAGGTAGTAGTCCTTTTCCTCCTCGCCGTCCCACCATTCACCCGACTCGCGCCAGTAATCGATGACCTGTGCGACCGGGCGCCATTTGTCCGGCCAATAGAACCGGGACGGCGAACCGGCGGGCCCTTCTACAACACGAACCCGAGCATCGATTTTCCTGGCCATAGAGATCACGTCCTATCTGTTCTATAGGAAATCATCGCGAGATTGAGAGCGCAGTAGATTCTCGGTCCCGCCTGGGGGATCCTGTCCCAAGACCCAAGGAGCGCTTCACTGGCGACCGTCGGGTTTCC
>CAYZHL010000107.1:0-1676 GCA_964478095.1 uncultured Clostridia bacterium
CATGCCATCCGAACGCGGCGAACCTGTCGCCTATTCGCTCCATAGACTTTATGTCTGCCACAGGCCCGTCTATCTGGAGGCCATTTGCGTCAACAAAGGCTGTGAGGTTGTCGAGCCTGCGGTGGGCCGCCGTCATCACAGCCTCCCAGATCTGGCCTTCCTCCAGTTCGCCATCGCCAAGCAGCGCATACACTCGCCACGCAGCCCCATCCAGCTTGGCTGCGATCGCCATCCCGCACGCCGCCGACAGACCCTGGCCCAGCGAACCAGTGGACATCTCTACCCCGGGCGTGCTGCGGATGCTGGGATGACCCTGAAGGTGGCTGTCAATGCGCCTCAGAGTGACCAGCTCTTCTGCGGGGAAATACCCCGCCTCCGCCAGCGCCGCATAGAGCACCGGCGCAGCGTGCCCCTTTGACAGCACAAAACGGTCGCGATCAGGCCACTTGGGATCGTCCGGCCTGATGTTCATCTCGTTGAAGTACAGCACCGTCACGATATCGGCGGCCGATAGCGAACCGCCCGGATGCCCCGACGATGCCGCGCCCACCATCCTTACAACGTGCTTCCTGATTTCGCGCGCCTTGGCGCAAAGCGCCTCAGAGGTCGCGAGTAACGCGCGTCCCAACAACCATCAGCTCCTTCTCCAACTCCTGCACCGACGGCGACACGCCTCCGCGATCACTCGGAACATGAACACGGGAAGCGCCGTCATCCGGTTCGCTCTCCGCGGCTCGGCCGCCAGCCGGTAAAGCCACTCCAGCCCCAATCTCTGATAGACCGCTGGAGCCCGCTTCACGTTGCCCGACATCACATCGAATGAGCCGCCCACACCTATCCAGACCGCGCGCGGGGCCGCACTACGCGCGCGAGCTATCCATTTCTCCTGCTTGCCGGCGCCCATGCCCACGAACACGAACGCGGCGCCGGATCGGGCAATGCTGTCGAGAACAGCCGGCTCCTCCGCTTGAGCGAAATACCCATGAGAAGTGCCGCCTATAGTGAGGCACGGGAAAGCGCGCAACATGGCATCGGCAGCCTGCTGCGCGACACCCGGCTTGGCGCCTATCAAATATACTGACATTCCCTGCTCCGCAGCCTTCTCCATCAAGTTGGCAGCCAGCTCGATGCCGGGCACCCGCCCGCGCGGGCGGTATCCGAGCATGCCAAGGGCGCGGACCACGCCGACTCCATCTGGGACGACCAGGTCCGCGCCGGCTATGACGTCATTGAGAGCAGCATCGTCCCCGGCTGACAAGGTCATCTCAGGGTTGAGAGTCACCACGTGACCGCCGCGACCCGAGCTCGCCATCTCGAGCGCCTTCTCCACGGCTTCGTCCATACTCACACAGTCCACCGGCACTCCGAGCACGCGCGCCCGCCCGCACTCCGCCGGCCTGTCCACGATAGGCGACAGCGCAAGCCTGGCCGCCTCGCGCGCCTGCCTTTTGAGGTCGGCCACTCTCATCGCCAGCTCGCCCCCGGCCTTGTCACGCTGCTCCCACGCATCCAGCACTACACGGACAATCTCCTCAAGCGGAGCGTCCACCGAAACTACGTGCGTATTGCCCATCCGTTCGGCCAGCGCGCGCACTTTGGGGTCGTAATCGATTGCCACTGTCGGAACGCCCGCCGACGCTGCGAATATCAGCGAATGAAGCCTCATCCCTACTACC
>CAYZHL010000107.1:1686-8213 GCA_964478095.1 uncultured Clostridia bacterium
ATCCGCCTGGGCTATGGTAGATAGAGCCTGCCCGGGCGAGCCGTGGAACGCGACGACTTGCGGACGCGCACAACCGCCTGCTTCACATAAATCCGCAATGCCCGAGGCTACAGCAAGATCAGTGTCAGGCTGAAAAGCCAACAGCACGACGTTGGCGCCGAGTTCGTTGCACACTCTCTGGATCACACCGGCATATACCGCCTCACGGTTGTCGGCGCCAGGCCATGGCCTGAGAGCAAACATCACGCGAGGACACGGGGGCAGCGAGGCCTCACAGTCGCCTGCGTCCTCCGGTTCCAGCGCAAACGCCGGGTCTGCAACTAGCACCGGCTGTGGCTTCGTCACCCCAATCTGTCGCACGAGCTCCATGGATCCAGGGTCGCGCAGGGTTATGACTGACGCGCGGGATAGCGCCAGCCGGGCAAGGCGCCGCGCCGCGCCGGAGTTAAGTGGGCCTACTCCCTGTGCATACACCGACACCGGCACGCCCAGCATGCGGGCAAGGAGCATTGTGCCGGCGTAGTAGGGAACGGATCCACGGCCGGTAGCATCCTGCAGCAGGCTGCCTCCGCCGCTCACCAGCAGATCGGCCCGCCTGAGTTCTCGCACTACGACAGCAACGGATGTGCGTGGAATCGCGCCGATTCCGTGGACCGATACGGTACGCGCCGGGTCTCCCGACAGAGCCACGTACTCGGCCTCGGGCGCGATCTCCCTTGTCTGCTGAATGAGCGCAGCCAATACCGCCTCGTCGCCAATGTTGCCGAAACCGTGATACCCCGAAACCACAACACGCATGCCGGCGTCATCCTTCCCGCCCAGCGCTTCTTCCCGCCGACCGCCGGACGCCTCGCCGGACGGCCAGGAACACGCCGGCGACTGCGAGCCCGACTGCGAGCCCCAGTCCCGCTCCCACCAGCACCCTCGTGAGGGTAACCGCAATGGGTGTGTGCAGGTGTGCGAAGGTGTTTGCCAGCGAAATCTGACCTATCAGGGCCAGGGCTGCTACAGGCAACAACGCAGCACGGTCGCCTGCCCAGGACAGGGCAGCCGCGAGGATGAAGGCAGGATGGCCCAGCAGGAACTCTTTGGTCCTGGGCCTCACAGGGAGAAGTCGCTCCAGGATCGAGCGCATCGCCTGCTCCCACGCAGGCACGCCCACGGGCAAGACCGAAGTGTTGCCTGTTCGGGCTATGTAGATCAGGCCGGCCGCCCCGAGAAGGCCAATCGCGACCGCGTGCCACACGAGAATCGGCGATGACAGCACACGCCTGGCAGATTCGGTCAGCGTTTCGTTGCCGCGCCGGTACACATACTTCCAGTATGCCATCAAGAGAAACAACATCGGCGCCACATGCATGAGCTTTACGCCCATGAACTGACGGGCCTTTGTCATGAACGCAAGGCTCGTAAGGCATCCCGCAAGCATCAGGCCGCCGGCAAGCGAGAGAGCGCATGCCGCGATGAACTTGATGATCGCGATGCGCGCCCAACCGAATCGGCGCTCTTCCGCATCTGCGGGGCCATTCAGCCCCGATCCGGAAAACGGAGAAAGCAGTACGAAGGCAGAGAGCGACGGATACGCTATGGCCGCAGCCAGCGCCGCAGCCTGTTTGGCCAGATCCGCGCGTCCAAATGCCGACAGAGCAGCAAAACCGGCGGCCGCCACAGCCACCAAACCTGCGGATATGGGGAAGGTCAGGCTCCAGATGGCATCAAGGAGCATTACGCAGCCTGCTGCTATGCCCACAACCACTACTAGCGTGGGCGCCAACCCCGGGTCGGCCTGGCCAAGCGGGACGGCGGCGCCAAGGGTGAAGCCTGCATTCTGAAGCCCGCCCGCCACTGCTCGAACAAACGAATCGTTCAGCTCGGGCAGGGGGCGCGAATCGATCTGCTTCATCATCGGACGCATGTACATGACGCGTATATCGCGTTCTCTGGCGGCCCGAACGTACCTGTCGGCCATAGTCTGAACCGACAGCCCGCGGTCGACTTCGCCCCGGGTGATGCTGTGCACGCGCACTAGGTTGTAGTCGGCAGCCTGCATAATCTGACTCTCCCCGGCCTGTACCTGGAACTCAATGCTGCCGTAGGTCATGCCCGCCCTGTCCAGAGCGCGAGCCGTCACAGCCGTAAGGGCAGGATACCCCAGCACCTCAGTTCCGGCGAATATCACCGAATCGGCCTCCTTCGCCGGACCCGCCGGGCGCACTATCGAGTCTATCCATTTCTCAGATACGCCTGGGTAATTCGCAAATCTCAGCACCGTGCGCAGACCGGCGGCTGCGATCCTGGCCATGACAGACGGCCGTGGGCCAAGGTTGATGTTTCGCGCCTCTTCCAGCGGAAGACCGATGATGAAGGCCGACGTCTGGCCGGAGAGCACCGTAACCAGCGACGGCCCACCCTGCAGGCGCGTGGGCAATCGGTCGGCAAGAAACGAGTCCGTGTCGTGGTTCAGCGGAATGACGACCGTACGCCCTCCCGACACTGCGTGCGAGTTTACGGCAGCGGGAAGCAACCCCGGAGCTAAGCTCGACACTGCAGCCAGTTCCGAGGTTCTGAAGATCACAAGGTCGCCCGACGCCTGAAGAGAGCCGAGTGTATCCTCATCAAGAGCTATGCTCGTGATGCCGGCATCGCGCAACTGCGCAAGATAGTCATCCTCGGCCAGCCCGATCCGCTGCGCGTACAGAGCGCCCTCCCGCCAGTCCATGCAGAGCTCGACACGTCTGTTCATAGCCTCAACCCGGTGCCTTCGAACAGCTATCCAGGCCGATGTGAGTGCGGATACTACTACAAGCGCAACCAGCCATCCGATCGTCCACGGTTGCCTGCGGTTCGTCAAGCCACTAGCCCCCTTTGACTGTCCTGCCGTACATGTGTGCCACACCGGCGCCAACCCGTATGCCTTCCAAGACCGCGCCGAACGGCAGCGTTGATAGGTCCACGCCCAGCTCTACCCTGCCTTCAAACGCGTCGAGCAGGAATGCCGGCAGCTGACTGCGCTCAACGCTCAGCTTGTCCACTGCGTACACTAGGCGCGCATGGTCCTCAATCACCAGCCGGCCCTGGGAACTGACGCTCACGTTAATCCCTGCAAAGGATATGGCCCCATTTAGCTCGGCCACTCCTTCACGGAAGGAGACACTGAACATCCTGAGCGCATCGTCGCGCGTTTTCAGGTAATCGTTGATGTCGGCATCTAGGACCGAGACTGTGAGCTCCGCATCGCCAAGGGCGGGCGCCCATCTCTTCGAGCCTGGGGCAAAATCCGAAGGCGGTACCTGCGCGCCCGCGGAACGCACTTCGATAGAGTCCACACTGAAGCCTGCGAGCCGCGCCCGCCGAATGCTCACGTTCAGCCGATCGAAGTGCCCGAAAAGCATCCTTACGGCAGGGAACGCCTGAGCCCGTGCCTCAACTGATTCCACGGCAGTGAAGCCTGAAGCAACCGCCCTTTCAACGCGCTGCTCAATGAGGGACGGGAGCGCAGCCTCGGTTATGGCCACGACAAGCAGAAGGCATATGGTCAACGCCCGCGCGGCGCCGCCGCCGCGGCGTTTGGCCCCCATCAGCATACACCTCTGTTAACCGACTGCGCTACCAGCCTCAGCTGACCCTCGATGAACTCATCTATCTCTCCGTCCATCACGGAATTGACATCGCCAGTCTCCATGTTGGTTCGATGATCCTTGACCATGGTGTAGGGCTGAAACACATACGACCTGATCTGGCTGCCCCATGCGATCTCATGCTGCTCTCCGCGAATCGCGGCCAACTCCTTCTCCTGCTGCTCAAGGGCTAGGCTAGCGAGCCGGCCCCGGAGGATCCGCATGGCAGTCTCCTTGTTGCTATGCTGAGACCTTTCATTCTGACACTGCACGACTATGCCTGTGAGCAGGTGCGTAATCCGGACTGCGCTGTCCGTTTTGTTGACATGCTGGCCCCCGGCGCCGCCTGAACGGTACGTGTCTATCTTCAGATCCGCCGGATCGATCTCGATCTCTTCTTCTCCCATCTCGGGAATGACATCCACCGACGCAAATGAAGTGTGCCTGCGCGCCGATGCGTCAAACGGCGATATCCGCACCAGCCTGTGCACTCCCCGCTCGCCCTTGAGATAACCAAATGCATTCTGCCCTGACATGATCAAGGTTGCGCTCTTGATACCCGCCTCCTCGCCGGGAAGCACATCGACCGTTTCCACACGATAGCCGTTCCGCTCCGCCCACCGCGAATACATGCGCATGAGCATCTCGGCCCAGTCCTGACTCTCGGTTCCGCCTGCGCCCGGATGGATCGCCATGATGGCGTTGGCTGCGTCGTATGGCCCTGACAGCAGATTGGCCAGCTCTATCCGGCCGATCGCAGCGTCCAGAGCGTCAATCTGCTCCATGCATTCGGCGATTGCGTGCTCATCGTCCTCTTCGTCAGCCAACTCCGCCAAGATAGCGAGATCATCGAACTTGGACTTGAGCGATTCGAATCTCCCGATCTGGGCCTGCACAGTCGCTATCTTCTGCATCAGATCCTGAGCTGCATCACGGTTGTCCCATAGCCCGGGCTCACTCGACCGAGCCTCATACTCCGCCAGTCGGGCTAGCTTGCCCGGTATGTCAAAGATAAGCCCTCATTTCCTCAATTCTCGCATTCAGCGACTCAATCGGCTGCTCTAGTTCCGCTCTCATCAGGCACACTCCCTCTGCTCTACTTGCCTGCGCCGCAGCACTTCTTGTATTTCTTCCCACTGCCGCACGGGCATGGATCATTTCGCCCTATCTTCTTGCCGTCGCGCTTCTGCGGTTGCTTGGCCGAACCTCCGTCCTCCCTGTTAGTGGTCACCGCATACCTCGGACGCCTCGGCCCATCCATATCAGCCCGAGCCACGGGCGATTCGCCGCTTGGCGCTCCCTCGCCCTCCTCGCCAGGTTCCCCGGCCCTGCGAACCTGCACCCGGAGGAGATAGCGCACAAAATCCTCGCCTATGCTTTTCAGAAGATCGTTGAACATGAGGAAAGATTCTCTCTTGTACTCCACCAGCGGGTCCATCTGGCCATACGCCCTCAGGCCGATTCCTTCCCTGAGCATATCCATGGCCTGCAGGTGATCAACCCACTTAGAATCGATCATGTAAAGCATGATAGCGCGTTCCAGCTCGCGCAGGCGCTCGGCTCCGACTGCCGCCTCCTTGCTCTCGTACGCCCTCTGGAACATGCCCATGACTCCGTCGCGCAGATCAGCCCATGAACGCTGCACATACCCGGAAAGGTCGGGCTTTGCTCGCAGCGACAGTATGCTTGCGATCTCTGAAGACAGGCCGGGAAGGTCCCATTCCGACGATGCGAGCTTTTCGTCCGCGTGCGCCGCCACAGCCCCTTCCGCCACAACAGACAGCAATTCCATTGCCTGATCCCTGAGATCCGTGCCCCTCATTATGGAGTCGCGCCGAGCGTATATCGCCTCGCGCTGCTTGTTCATTACGTCGTCGTATTCCAGCACCTGCCGCCTGATATCGAAGTTGCGCCCTTCCACCTTCTCCTGCGCACGCTGGATCGCCCGAGTTAGTTGCGAGTGTTCTATGGGGTCGTCTTCTCCCCATCCGAGCCGGTCCATCATGCCCGATATGAACTCCCCGCCGAATAGCCTCATCAAGTCGTCTTCAAGAGACACGTAGAACCGCGACGACCCGGCGTCGCCCTGCCTTCCCGAACGCCCTCGGAGCTGGTTGTCGATTCTCCGGCTCTCGTGGCGTTCGGTACCCAGCACGTGCAACCCCCCAAGCTCGGGCACGCCCGGGCCGAGCACGATGTCGGTGCCTCGACCGGCCATGTTGGTAGCTATAGTGACCGCATCTGGCTGCCCTGCAAGCTTGATTATCTCCGCCTCGCGCTCATGGTGCTTCGCGTTAAGGACCTGGTGAGGTACGCCGCGCCGCGAAAGCATCTCCGACAGGCGCTCAGATCTCTCGATCGATACCGTTCCCACCAGCACCGGCTGGCCTGTTGCGTGCCTTTGGCATATCTCCTCCACTACCGCGTTGAACTTGGCCCTCTCCGTCTTGTAAACGATGTCGGGCAGGTCCTGCCTGATCATGGGCTTGGCCGTAGGCACTTGCACCACATGGAGGTTGTATATCTTGATGAACTCATTCTCCTCAGTGGCCGCAGTGCCTGTCATGCCGGCCAGCTTCGTGTACATGCGGAAGTAATTCTGGAACGTGATCGTGGCCAGAGTCTGGCTTTCTCTCTGTACCCTCACGCTCTCCTTGGCCTCGATCGCCTGGTGCAGGCCGTCGCTGTACCGCCGCCCGAACATGAGGCGTCCGGTGAACTCATCGACGATTATGACTTCGTCCTCTTTTACGATGTAGTCCCTATCTCTGCGCATCAGGGCCTTCGCGCGCAACGCGGCGTTGATGTGGTGCGTCAACTCGATGTTGGCTTCGTCGAAGAGGTTGTCGACCCCCAGCCATCGCTCTACGCGCGACACGCCCGATTCGGTCAGAGCCACTGAGTTGGCTT
>CAYZHL010000108.1:0-1985 GCA_964478095.1 uncultured Clostridia bacterium
CTCGTATAGATGCGCTATTGCATCCAGACGCGTGAGGTGATGCCACGGTGTTCGCTGTCTCGGCCAATGACATCCTGAGACTCCTTCAGCCTGCGGAGGCGTGTGACGGTTGAGACAGGGACTACCGATTTCACGGCGGACGAGATTCCCGGGCCATACTCGGAGCACATCTCCGCTGCTGCGATGGAGCGTCTCCGTGACCTGGCAAAGCAAGAGCGTGCGCCTCAAGACCTTGTCACGCTCTCGGATCGCGACCTTCTGTCAGCTCTGGGAGTTGTTCGCGAAGAGCGCCTCACCCACGCCGGGCTCTTGCTTGCCGGAAGAGAGCAGTCAATTCGCGATCATGTCCCAGCGTATCTGTGGACGTATTTTCGCATGCGCAGCGATACCGAATACGATGACCGCGTCGACACCGCTGAACCATTGCCGATGGCACTCGGACGAATCACAGATCGCATAATGGCGTCCAATCCCATCGCTACGATAAAGCAAAGCATGTTCCACTTCGAGTACCGCACCTATCCCGACATCGCCATTCGAGAGGCCCTGATGAACGCCTTCTGCCATAGGGATTTCCGAATACCGGGGCCCATCATGGTCAAGCAGTATCCAGGGCGCCTCGAAATCTCGAATCCGGGGACTTTTGTTGGCGGAATATCGCCCGACAACATCCTTCATCACTCTCCAGTCTCCCGTAGTCCGCTTCTTGTCGACGCGTTAACTCGCTTGCGACTCATCAACCGTGGTAACCTGGGCATTCCTCGGATGTTCGCATCCATGCTGATGGAGGGAAAGGAGCCGCCGATCATACAGGAACAAGGGAACACAGTCAAGGTCACTTTCCTTGCAGGAGAGACATCCGGGCCTTTCCGGGCATTCGTTGCTGATCAGTCCAGGATTGGCCATGAACTCACAGTAGACCACCTGCTCATACTGCAGTACTTGATTCGACATTCGGAAATCGATACATCAACCGCGGCACGCGTCTGTCAGCGGCAGGAAAGCGAAGTCCGAGAGATTCTGAGTCAGATGGAAAGGCAGTACTCCCACATCGAGCGTGGGGGCACGGGCAGAGGCACCTACTGGACGATGCGGTCCGATCTGCGCCGAGACCTAGCCGCTGATAGCGTGCCTGAGCGGGACGCTCGGATCGATTGGGAGACTGCAAAGACCCGAATCCTGAGCGTGCTCAAGCAGCGTGCCGAACACAGAGAACCCGGCCTCACCAACAGGGAAATCCGTCAAATCGTCCGTCTGGACAGAAACCAAGTGTACCGACTGGTACGGCAACTAATGGAAGAAGAACCCCGCATTGCAATTGTGGGAAACAAACGGTACGCAAGATACGAGTACCGTTGATCACGCTGCTTCACGCAATCCGAGCATTGAAACGAGCATTGGACCGCCTGCAATGCTCGCTCTGTTGCTCGCGAGCATTGGGTGAGCGTTCACATGATCGTCGTGCCTGACGGGACGCTGACATGAAATAGCGGTTCGCGGCAGATTCTGCAGGAAGAGGCGCCGAGTCCTGGAGCAAGCCTCCGTGTGGAGGTAGGCTGAGAGGTGACGCCCACGCACAACCGAGTGCTTGTAGTCGACGATGAGAAGGCCATCGCCGACCTGATCGAACTGTACCTGAGGAACGAGAACTACTGCTTGATATCGGAGATCGCCGACATCCTGCTCACTGTCGACACCGGCCTTTTCGGCCTCGCTCGCGGCTCTCTGTCATAGACGCGAACACCGACCTCATTGACGATACCTTCGCACACACCCACACCGAGAAGGCGCGGCGCTACGAAATGCACCTTGATTGGCGGGTACTCCAGCTTGACCTTCCTCTTGTTGATGTTCTTGCTCACTGCGATGTGCCATACGCCAGGCGTCCGGTCAGTATACCCGTGATAGTGGAGAGCGCTCTCCATGGGGCCATCATCGAGCCACTCGTACACTCCTCGCTTAATGCGGGTGATGTGGCCCGCACT
>CAYZHL010000108.1:2019-8171 GCA_964478095.1 uncultured Clostridia bacterium
GCAGGTTCGCAATGTAGCTGGTATGTACACGCCGCCTGAGCATGTCCTCAGTCCTGGCAATGCCTCCATGTGACTCGAAGATCCGTTTGACGTCGTCATACCTGCCCATGCCCTTCACCTCGTTATAGGTATCCGCTCATCGGTGCGCAACGCGGATACCATTATCACTGCAACTTCGTCGTCATCAGTCAATCGCGCTATCCTGGACGAGGGTGCGTGTAAGGTTTGTGGCTCCTGAGGCCTGGCGTCGTTTCCTCTCTGGTGGTCGGTTAGGCCGCCCTTAGGGGCTTAGGCTAGCCTTACGCTCCTGATCTGGTCTTCTCTCTACGATTACGCCAGAACTCATCCCACTTGCCGTTCAGATCCGACCGTCTCGATCCCGGCCCGCTCTACCACGTGCGGAACACCCGACGCGTGGCTTGCGATCTCCGCTGGCGGCTGAAGCCGTTCCGAGGCGTCGCAACAAAGCGCCTGCTACGATACTTCTCCTGGTAGGTCCGCATGGCCGCCATGGAAGGAACCGGCACTCGCGCACGCTAGCGGCGGCCAAACAAGATAACGACCGCGGGCCGCGTCAACCGAAAGGCCCTTTAGCTGGCACAATCGCTACAACTGAGCAGCTTCAGCCGTCTTCCCCGGCGGCCATGACGCCAAGGCCAGCCAAATAGCCGTTTCAGCGGTGCGGGCATGACCTCGCCAGCCAACACCCGGTCGCGATGAACCAACAGGCGATACATACCGTATCTGCCGCTTGCTATTACCTACGAAACCTACACGCACGCCTCGCCGCGAAATTGCGATCACAATCGCAGTCGCCGGTCCGTGCCTTTCGCGTCACGGTTTTGGCACATGACGACGACAACAACCGACTCCGCGACCTTCCGAAAGAAATTTTCATACCTCAGAAGGAATTTCCGAACCCGTTACCGAATTGGGTTTTACACCTAGTAGGTGGCGAGTCCTTTCAGCATAGCACTGAGCTTCCCGGATACGTGAGTGCTGGCGGCAGTGTGGGCGGCGCAGCAACGGGGGGACGTGACCAGTCTGTTGCCTTGCGGAAGGTATCACTGGGATTTGGGGGACGAGGCTACCGGTTCAGGATGTGTAGCGGAGGGAGGAGGCCATATGGCGAAACGGATCGTTCACTATATCAACCAGTTCTATGGCGGCATTGGCGGTGAGGAAGCCGCGGGCGCTCCGCTCGCGATCAAGGACGGGCCCATCGGGCCCGGGATAGCGCTGCAAAAGGAGCTTGGCGAAGGTTACGAAATCGTGATGACCATCGTCTGCGGAGACAACTACTACGCCGAGAACAGCGACCATGTCGCTGATGCTGTATGCAGGGCGATCAGCGAGAAGGGCGCCGATCTGCTGGTGGCGGGGCCGGCTTTCAACGCAGGACGCTACGGACTGGCCTGCGGCGGGATCTGCGCCAGTGTCGCACGGTGCCTCAACATCCCCGCGGTTACAGCAATGTACCCGGAGAACCCTGCAGTGGCAATGTACAAGAAGGACCTGCTCATCGTGGCTACAACGGCTTCAGCGGCCGGCATGAGAGATGCCATTCGCCGTGTGGCGAGGCTGGGAAAGAAAATCACAGCCGGCGAGACGGTTCTGTCGGCCAAGGAGGAAGGCTACATCCCCCGCGGCAGACGGCTCAATCAGCTAGCGGATAAGCCTGCAGCCGTGCGAGCAGTCGAGATGCTGCACAGAAAACTCAAAGGCGAGCCCTACACGACAGAGGCGCCGGTGGAAAGATACGAGAGCGTGGCCCCCGCCAAACCGATCAGGGATCTTGCTCAAGCAACCATCGCTCTGGTGACCGAAGCGGGTATTGTCCCCCTTGGAAACCCGGATAGAATCAAGCACGCCAACGCAACCAACTGGGCGTCGTACTCCTTGGAAGGCATCGATGATCTGGAAGGCGGACAGTATGAAGCCGTTCATGGCGGATTCGACGCTAGTTTCGCCAACGAGGACCCGGACAGAGTGCTGCCTGTAGATGCCATGAGGTTCTTTGAGACCCAAGGCTACATCGGCAAGCTTCATGATACGTATTACGTCACCGTGGGCAACGGCACCCCGGTTGAAAGAAGCGCCGAATTCGGCGCGCAGATAGCCCAGGAACTGCTGAGAGCGGGGGTGCATGGCGCTCTCATCCCGTCCAGCTGAGCGACTGGCACGCGTTGCGGTGCAACGCTAGCGAAGGAAATAGAGAGGGCCGGGATCCCCGCGGCATGTATTACGGCAATGAGCTCAATTGCAGAAGCGGTTGGGGCAAGCAGAATCATTATAGGCGGTCGCATTCCCTATATGTGCAGCGACGCCTCTCTTCCCCGGGAGCGGGAAACCGAGTACAGAAGGAAGCTTGTTAAGGCTGCACTCGATTCCTTGTGTACCGAGGTTGAGAAACCGACATTGTTCTCTCCGTGAAACGGCTGAGTACTTGAGGGGGAAAAGGCCTCATGAAGCTGAACTTAGGCACTTTCAAGGTCACCGACGTTGTGTTGGGCCGTGGGACTTCATTCGCCGATGGGGTTCTCACGATCGATGAACAGGAGATCCGGGACCTAGTGACGCAGGACAGCAACTTGGCCTCCGTGCAAGCTGACATCGTCAAGCCCGGAGAACCAAAGAGGATCATACATGTTCTTGACGTCATCGAACCGAGGACCAAGCTAGACAGTGGGCTCCAGTCCTTTCCGGGATTTCTGTCCGCTCCCGTGACGGTTGGGAGAGGTACAACATATCGGCTAAGCGGAGCCGCAGTGGTGGAAAGCGCCGAACTACCCTGGGACGCCGGCGGGCTGCTTATACCACGCGAAGGAATCATCGATATGGTTGGACCCGGCAGATACTACAGCCCCTTTCACGAGACTATCAATGTTGTTCTCCGTTTCGAGCTGGCTCGGGGCAGATCGGACTTGGAGTATGATGCATCTGTGCGCTTGGCGGGCATCAAGGTGTCCAAGTATCTGGCGGAGACAGTTCGGAACCTCACACCCGACATCATGGAAGTCTTCAGCACCGAAAACAGGCGGAGCGACCTTCCCAATGTAGTCCAGATTCACCAGTATCAATCGCAAGGAACGTATGCACATACATATTGCTACGGCAAGCACATGTATGAGAATCTGCCCACAGTGATCAACCCGAACGAGATGATTGACGGCGCCCTGGTCAGCGGCAACTACGCCTACGCATGTTTCAAAACCCCGACCTACCTGCACTGCAACAACCCCGTCATGCTGGAGCTGTATAAGGGGCACGGGACACGCCACAACTTCGCCGGGGTCATCATTGCGCGGGGGCACAACTACACATTCGACGAGAAGTTGCGTTCCGCGCAGTATGCAGCAAAACTGGCCAAAGAACTCGATGCTCAGGGCGCCGTCATAACATGGGAAGGCGGCGGCAACGCGGTTATTGAGGCGATGCAGACGGTAAGAGCATGCGAAAACTTGGGAATCAAGACGGTGATCATAGCGTATGAGATGGGCGGTCCCGAGGGCGATGGCCTTGCCTTGCTCGACAGCGTAGAGGAAGCCGATGCCATAGTGAGCGCGGGCAGCATTGAGAAGAGGATAACCCTTCCGCCGCTCACACCGGTCGGAGGCAGAGAACTCAGGCTGGCGAAGGAACTAGGCGGGATAAGAGTGGACGCGTCTGCGAGCCTGAAGTTCGACATCTCCCACGAGATGTACTGCGGCGCCAACCAGACAGGCTTTGGGCTGATCACCGCGGAGGACTACTAGTTCCGGACGGCAGCCGCAGAAGGGGGCACAGTCGATGAATCCGTATGACTACGTAAAGAGAGAACCCTACAAGCTCTACATCAACGGCGAGTTCGTCCAGTCGGTGTCAGAACGGACTTTCGACATCACTAACCCTGCCAGTAACGAGGTATTCGCCACAGCCTACACCGGCGGCAGAGCAGATGTCGAAAGGGCCATTTCAGCAGCTAGAGATGCTTTCGACCACGGCCCTTGGGGTAAGATGACTAATCCACAAAGAAGCCGGCTCTTGCTTCGGGCCAGAGACCTCTTGTCGCAGCGGGCGGAGGAATTCGCCGCGCTGGAGGCATTGGATTGCGGGAAGATCTTCGCCGGGGCACTGCACTATGACGTGGCTCAAGCGCTGGACGGTTTCGAATACTACGCCGGCAAGGCTCGTTGCCTGGAAGGCAAGGTCGTACCCGTTGACGGAGGCGGCAGATACCTGAACTACGTGATGTGGCAGCCCTACGGCGTGGTCGGCGAGATACTGCCATGGAACTGCCCGCTCCTGATGGGCGCCGGGAAGATAGCGTCCATTCTGGCCGCCGGCAACACAGTGATTATCAAGCCTTCGTCCTGGGCCTCTCTGAGCATGCTGGCCATGGCGGAGGTACTCCACGAAGCCGGATTCCCGCCGGGGGTTGTCAACATCGTAACCGGCTCCGGGAGCGAGGTTGGCACTGCACTAGTTGAGAGCCCTCTGGTGGACATGGTGTCCATGACCGGGGGCACCGAAACGGGAAGGAAGGTCATTGCCGATTCCAGCAAGACCATCAAGGACGTCGCCCTGGAGCTCGGCGGCAAGAGCCCTAACATCGTCTTTCCCGATATCGACTGGGAGTCTGCCGTCAAGTGGACTGTGCTCGGCTTCACCCTTGGCGCCGGGCAGGTCTGCGTCTCCGGCGCCCGTCTGATCCTGCATCGATCCATATACGACGAATTCCTGGCCCAGCTGAAGGCCGAGTGTGAGAAGATGATTCCCGGCGACGGTTTCGATTGTGAAAACGGCGTGAACCTGCCGTCCCTCATTCATCCGGACCATGCGGCTCGAGTTTGGAGTTACATTGAAAAGGCCAAGGCCGAAGGCGCCCGTCTGGTCGCCGGCGGCATACCCTACACCGACCCGGCGCTCGCTAAGGGCAATTTCGTCCCCCCCACTGTGTTTGCGGATGTCACTCCTGAGATGACCATTTTCCGAGAAGAGATCTTCGGCCCGGTTCTTTCGGTAACGCCTTTTGAGACTGAACAAGAGGCGATAGACCTAGCCAACGATACGCCTTTCGGCCTGGCTGGAGCTGTGTTCACCAATGATTGCGGACGGGCCTTGCGAGTAGCGGAAGCGATCAAGGCCGGCCAAATCTACATCAACACATACTACAGCAAAGGCATGAACGAATCCCCCGCAGCCGGCTGGAAGGAAAGCGGCCTGGGCGTTGCCGGACTCTACAAGTACATGAGATCCAAGACGGTGTTTGTCGATATGGACAAGAGAGCTTCTGAGCGATGATAGTCGGCTACTGGGCGAGGCGAACCTCGCCCAGTTCTCGCGCTGCCCAGGGTTGCATCATCGCGCATGTCGTGGGTGGCGCTTGCCTCTCTACCGCGCCGGCGCCCGACCGTTCCTGCCTTGCTGCCCCGACGCGTTGGCGGCGCCCCTCAACTTCACGAGGAGGGCAGTCTTGGTCTTGTCGAATTGCTGAGCGAACACATCTGCCCTCCGACTCACGGTGCCCGCGAAAATCAGGTCTATCACCGCCAACTGCGCCGTACGCGAGGCCATGGCACCTCCCTGAAACAGCGATTCATCCGCCTTGGTGTATATGACGATGTCGGCAGCATCACAGATAGGCATGTCGCGAAAGTTTGTTATTGCCACAGTAGTCGCCCCGGCCTTCCTGGCGATGCTGAGGGCTTCCACAGTGTCGCGCGTGGAACCTGAGTATGATATGCCGACCGCAACATCTTCGCTAGTAAGCACTGCGGCTGATATCGCCTGCAGATACGAGTTGGAGTTGAAACCGGCCGACAAACCAATGCGCATGAATTTGACGTAGGCATCCATCGCGACAACGTTGGAAGGGCCTGCCCCGTAAAAGTCCACCCTTCTTGCACAAGCCAACGCCTCAGTGGCCTGAGCTACGGCTTCGTAATCCAGCGAGCTCAAGGTAGTCTCCAGGGCCCTGATGTTGTTGGAGAATACGCTTCGGGCCAGTTCCTTGACCTCTTCCCCGTAGGGATCTTCCACCGCCACATATTCCGCAGGATCCCCGCCGTCGGTCAGGAACTTCCGTTTATGCTCATCGCTCACCTCCCGCATCTTGCGGTAGTAGACGGCAATGATGACCTCGGCATTGTGTGCAGGGGCTTCGGCACCGC
>CAYZHL010000109.1:0-3265 GCA_964478095.1 uncultured Clostridia bacterium
CGGCCATGCGGACGTACCAGGAGAAGCATCGTAGCAGGTGCTTTGTTGCGATGCCTTGGAACGACTTCAGCCGGCAGCGGAAAGCGTAAACCGCGCGTCGGGCGTTCCGCACGTGGTAGAACCGGCCGGGATCGAGGCGGTCGGATCTGAACGGCAGGTGGGATGAGTTCTGGCGCAGTCGCAGGGAAAAGACCAGATCAGGGGCGCAAGGCCAGCCTAAATCCCTAAGGGCAGCCTAACCGACCACCAGAGAGGAAACGATGCCAGGCTTTAGGAGCCACAATCCTTACACGCACCCTCACGAAACGATATTCCTGCTTGTGCACCCCCAGGGTATTCGGTGTATATCGTTGAGCTGCGCTGAGGTGCCATGTACGCCGGCGGGCCGCCAGCGCAATGCTAAAGCGATGCGCCGCGGCCCGCGACAGCTGGAAGGCTACTCAGTTCTAAATCCGCTCGAAGTGCGTTACATCCACAACGAAAACGGTAGCGCCGCCTGACATGACTTCGATCGGGGGCACGGCGAGCCCGTGGGAGATCTGCATAGGTTGTGGAGTAATCAGCTCCTGTCTGGTCTTGCAGGTAGCCCGGATTATGTCCAGGACCGATCCCACCTGGTCGTCATCGACGCCCACCAGAAGAGTGGTATTGCCCTTTCTGAGAAAGCCGCCTGTGGAAGCCAGTTTCGTGTAACGGTGCCCGGCATCTGCAAGTTCGTCCTGGAGAATCTCAGAGTAGTCGTCCCTAACTATAGCTATCACAAGCTTCACCTGCTAGAGCACCCCCCTCGTTTTTCGGTTGAGCCTTCGCCGACGCAACGCCGATGGCGAAAGCGTCTTGTGCAGCTGTACAAGGGTGTCGCCTATTCCCGACGCTCCGATGTACACGATGCACCCGACAGCGCGAACAATCGTTGATAGCACGAAAGCCGATGTCACACCGTATCTGGATACTACGAACGCCGCCAGCGGCGGGCCCAATACGCCGGTGGAATTGATCAACATGTTGAAAACCGCGATCCCATTGGCACTGTCCTCAGGGTTAACATGCTGCAGTGTGAGGTTGAGGATAGTAAGGGCGAACCCTGCGTTGAAAAAGCCTATGGCCGCCTGCAACGCCAGCAGATATGTCACCGATCCGTGCATTCCGTAGAGAGCCGGGAAGGGAGCATATGCCAGTATCGAGAGAAGGTATACCACTGAATGTCCGGCGCGCCGCGACACGCGACCCCAAACAGGGTATGCAAGCACGGTAGTAAGGCCCGCCGCCAGCGATAGCGTTCCGATAACGCTATTGGACAGGTGAAGGGTCCGGACATGGTATATGGAGTACGCAGGGACCGCTATGTTGATCCCCAGGTGCAGCAGAGCGGCGCTTATCGCGAACACGCTGAACTTCCGTCCGCACATCGGGTCGGCGAACGGCTGCCTGAGCCTTTCCGCAACGGACCGGCGGCAAGTGGGTCTGGGCCTGATCGGCCCCTCCACCAGCTTGCCGCAGTAGTGCAGCGCCGCCATCCCTGTGACGAACGATATCGAAAACAGCGCCACGTAGTTGGCCGGGTAGGCGATCCGGTCGAGCAGAACGCCGGCGGCCAATGACGAGATCAGCGCGACGAAGGCACTGTACATGTTCCTCATGGCAAACAGGTGCGCCCGCTCCTCCTGGGGGAACATATCGCCCAGCAACGCGGTCCAGGCAACTGCCATGATGACGTTGGGTATGGTCTGAACGCCCAGGATCCCGATGAGCATCGCCGTACGATACTGGGGCCACGGCACAAACGGAATGGCGGCCATGGCCAGGTAGAGCAGGCGTGCGATAAATACCGTCCTGATAGTGATCTTGAGCCTGCTCCCGCCTCGCTCCACAAAAGACGCCGCCGGCAGGTACATCAGCATGTTGATGAAGGCCGGCACCGCCGTGAGCAACCCTACCTCTGTGTTGGAGCCACCCAGAGCAATGGCGAACACAGGGATGAAGGGAGTAACCATCCCCACCGCCACGTTGGAAAGCATGGCGTCGATATTGCTGTTTTTGAAATTCCACCTAATGGTCTGGCGCCGTTCCGACGCCTTGCTATCCACGCTGTCTGCCAACTGAACCCCCTCCGGGCGGCACCCGGTCACTCACGCTCATACGGCGATCCCAGCGCCTCCGGCGACCTCGAACTGCGCCGCGACGCGGTGGCTGTCACGATGATCAACACCACTATCGTGAATACGTAGGGCATCATCTTGAGGAAGAATGACGGTATCCTCGCCCCCAACACCTGTATGCGGAAACCCAGTGCGTCAATCCCTCCGAACAGGTATGCGCCGATCATGGCCCTGAACGGATCCCATACTGCGAATATCACTAGAGCCACGGCTATCCAACCGCGGCCGGCCGTCATGTTCTCAAGCCAGCTGGGAGCGTAGGCCAGCGACAGGTAGGCGCCTCCCAGCCCAGCCAGCATGCCGCCTGCCGTCACGCTGGCGTACCTAATAGTGAAGACATTCACCCCGAGCGCGTCGGCGGTCTCGGGGCTTTCGCCCACCGACCGAAGATGCAGGCCCGGACGGGTGCGGTACAGATAGAACCAAAGGAAAGGAACAACAACATACGTGAGGTACACCAGGAGGTCGTGCTTGAACAGAATCGTCCCTATCACCGGAATGCTGGATAGCCCCGGGATAGGCGCCTGGTTGAATGTGACGGGCAGAGGTACGCCGATCACCGACTTACCCAGGTAGCCGCTGAGGCCTGTGCCGAACAGAGTCAGCGCCAGCCCGCTCACGACCTGATTGACTTTGAGCGTGATAGTCATGAACGCATGTATCAGACCCATAAGCCCGCCCGCGACGAGCGCTGCCAGAACGCCCGCCGCAAGGTTACCTGTACGCACCGCAGTGAGGAACCCGCTGACGGCGCCCACCAGCATCATGCCCTCCACTCCCAGGTTGAGCACGCCTGATCTCTCGCATATGAGCTCGCCCAGAGCGGCGTAGAGCACAGGAGTGCCGGAGCTGACCGCGGCCGAGAGAATGGACACAAACATAGAATCAGCCATCAATGCTCGCCTCCTCCCCGCTCCCGCGAACAGCAGCATATACGGCCCTTACACGGTATCGCCCCAGAGCCTCCGTGGCCAGCACGCAAAAGAGCATCAGGCCCTGCAGCATATTGACGGACGCGGCGCTCACTCCTATGACCTGGGCCGAGTATCCCCCCACCAAAAGCCCGCCGAAGAGCACCGACACCAGCACTACAGCCCACGGGTTCA
>CAYZHL010000109.1:3369-8170 GCA_964478095.1 uncultured Clostridia bacterium
CATCCGCCCGGCAATCGCCGACACCTCCGCCATGCCGCCCAAGCCGGCCAGGGCGCCGGCGAGGCACATCGTCAACACAATGTTGCGTTCGATATTCATTCCGGCATACCGGGCAGCACGGGGGTTCTCGCCGATCACCGTAACCTCGTACCCCCATTTTGTTCGCCCCAGAGCCAACCAGATCAGGCCCGCGGCCACCAGGGCGAACACCAGGCCCATGTGTATGCGTGTGCCGAACAACGATGGCAGCCTGGCTGCGCTGGAGAACGGGGCCGACAGTGGGAAGTTGAGGTTCACCGGATCCCGCCACGGCCCGTGCACCAGGTACTCGACCCAGTAGATAGCCACGTAGTTCAGAAGCAGCGTGGTGATGATCTCATTGACGCCCAGATATGCCCGTGGAACCGCGGGCAGGAGGGCCCAGAAGGCGCCCGCTGCCATGCCGGCCAACACCATGAGCGGCAGCACCTTCCACGCCGGCGCGTCCGGCATGGAAAGCGCCACCCAAGCCGCAGCGAACGCGCCCATGTGGAACTGGCCTTCAGCGCCCACATTCCACAGAAGCATCTTGGCCGCCAGCGCCACACCCAGCGCGCATAGCATTATCGGTATGGAGGTGACGAGAGTTTCAGAGATGCCATACCAGTCGGAAAACGCGCCCCACCACATGTAGTAGTATACTTTGATTGGGCTGAACCCGGATGCCGCAAGGAACGCAGCCCCGAGCACGAGCGCCATGATTATCGCAAGCAATGGGGAGGCGAGTCTGTAGAGGGGAGACACCGTCTCGCGCTTCTCAAGCACCAGTCTCAAGGTGTACATCTCCCTTCCCTTCGGCTGATACGCCGGCCATCATCATGCCGATTTCGTCTAGGTTCAACTCATCACGTCCGACAGTGCCCATGATGCGTCCTTCGTACATCACCGATATCCTGTCGCACAGGGCGATCAGCTCTTCCAAATCCTCCGATATCAGCAGCGTGCCGACGCCGCTCTCACGCTCTCTGAGGAGTATGGAGTGGACTGCCTCGGTAGCGCCTATGTCCAGGCCGCGGGTAGGATGAACAGCCACTACCAGCTTGTGCTGCATAGACGTCTCGCGGGCGAGCAGTAGCCGCTGCGAATTGCCTCCCGACAGAAGCCTCACGGCGGTGCGAAGGTTCGGAGTCTTGACATTGAACCGCTCCACCAGTTCGCCCGTCCAAGTCCTGGCACGAGTCGCGTCCACGATCGGCCCTCGGGACATCTCGCTACACCGATATCGCTTCATGATCGCATTGTCCGTTATGTTCAGGTTAGGCGCTAGGCCCATGCCAAGACGGTCCTCTGGTATATGACTGACCCCGGCCTCTATTATCGAGCGCGGGGTGTTGTTTGTCATATCTTTCGAGCATATGAGCACGCGCCCCGAGTTTGCCCGGCGCAACCCGGTAATGACCTCGGCCAGTTCACGCTGGCCATTGCCGGCAACGCCGGCTATGCCGTGGATCTCGCCGGCACGTACGTCGAGATCGATTCCGGCGAGCACCATGGTGCCGCGATCGCCAATCGCAGTGAGCCCGCGCAGTTCCAGAACCGGACCGCCTATCGCCACCGGCGGTCGCTCCGGAGCCTGCCCAATCTCGCGCCCAACCATCTTGGACGCAAGCTCTCTGGGGTTTGTCGCGGAAGTGTCACACGAAAACACGTCCCGGCCTGCGCGCAACACAGTCACTCTATCGGAAATCTCCATCACTTCATCGAGCTTGTGAGTGATGAATATGATCGTCTTGCCGTCGGCGGTCATTCGGCGAAGGGTTTCGAAGAGTTCCTTGACCTCCTGAGGCGTGAGAACAGCCGTGGGTTCGTCCATTATCAGGACGTCTACACCGCGGTAGAGCATCTTGATGATCTCAACGCGCTGCTGCTCGCCCACTGACAGCTGCCATATCTTGGCGCGGGGGTTGACCGCGAGGCCGTATTCAGACGAGATCTTGGCAACCTCGTGTTCTATAGGCGCCATGTCAAGCGCAAAGCGCGGGCGAGACATGCCCAGGGTAATATTCTCAGCTACGGTGAAGGTCTGGACCAGACGGAAGTGCTGATGCACCATTCCTATCCCCAGAGCGATGGCGGAGGCGGGCGAGCGAAGGGCGGCCCGCTCCCCTCGCACAAGGACCTCCCCGGAATCCGGGCGGAGTAGGCCTGTGAGAACGTTCATGAGTGTGCTCTTGCCGGCGCCGTTCTCGCCGAGGAGAGCGTGAATACTGCCTCTTCGAACTGCGAGGTTCACGTGATTGCTGGCAATCACGCCGGGAAACCTCTTAGTGATATCGCGCATCTCTACGGCATAATCTACCGTGCCCAACTTCAATCCCCCATATTGTGACAGGGCGACCGACCCCTTCGTAGGACGCCGGCCGTCCCGTACTGCTCACATGTCAAGGTTATTTGGGCAGCGTGCCCTCAACGCCCTCGACGAACCAGTCGAAACTGAGCATCTCAGCATCGGTCATTGTGGTACCTGCAGGCACTCTCACCTTACCGGTATTGTCCTTGACCGGACCGGCGAATGGATGGTACTTGCCGGCCATGATCTCAGCCTGCTTGTCCGCTACAGCCTTCTTGATCTTGTCGGTGACCATCGGCCCGTACGGCGCCAGGCCGACTACGCCGTCGACCATACCGCCCCAGTAATCCTCGCTCTTCCAGGTGCCTTCCTTAGCAGCCTTCACTCTTCTGACGTAGTACGGACCCCAGTTCCATACGGGGCCGGTGAGCACTGCGTTCGGGGCGAACTGGCTCATCGGCGAGTTGTAGCTCACACCATACTTGCCGCGCTCTGCAGCAGCCTGCATAGGAGCGGGGGTATCCTGGTGCTGCGCGATCACGTCGGCGCCGGCGTCGAGAGCTGCCTTAGCGGCTTCCTTCTCAGTGGCCGGGTCATACCACGTGTTCGTCCATACTACTTTCACCTTGGCATTGGGGTTTACAAATCTCACACCGCGCGTGAAGGCGTTAATGCCTCGCACGACCTCGGGGATTGGGAAGGCTCCCACGTAGCCCAGGACATTAGTTTTGGTCATCATGCCTGCCACCATGCCCGAGAGGAACCTGGGCTCATACATGCGGCCGAAGTAAGTCGACACATTGGCGTAGTCTCTCTTAAACCCCGAACAATGCTCGAACTTGACATTGGGGAAGTTCTTGGCAACGTTTTGCACATAGTCCATGTACCCGAAGCTTGTCGCGAAGATGATTTTGCAGCCCTGCTTGGCTAGCTGAGTCATCATGCGCTCCGCCATCGCATCCTCGCTCACGGATTCGACGAAGTAACTGTCCACCCACGGGAGCTCCTTCTCCATGAACCTTCGCCCCTCATCATGGGCCAAGGTCCAGCCCGCATCGCCCACGGGACCGATGTAGATGAACCCAACCTTGAACTTCTCCTCGGCCGCCATAGAGTGGCCATTCAGCATAGCCATTCCTCCTAGCAGCACCAGGATCGCCACTGCCAGAACAATCCTCTTCGCTTTGCCCATGTTCATCCCTCCATAGTAATTGTGGTAGGGGCATCACAAGACCTAAGTACCGAGTCCGGTCACCGCGATGAACTCCGCGCAGACGAACCATCGGAGATCCATGCTAAGACTGCCTTCCTTATTCTTCACGGAGCTGTGTTTTCCTTCACACCTCCCCCCCGCATTGCACCGGCGCTCGATGCGGCAGGAGAAAGCATGAACCCGGCCCCGCCCACAGGGCGCGGTCCGGACTACAACATGATAGCACGAAACATGTCGGTTGACATCGGGAAACCTCGGGAAACACCGGAAGGCTAATCGGGTCTTTTCGTCCCCGCCTTGTCAAGCAGTGCGTCGAGCGTCGGCGCTCGCCCGCAGCTGGCAGCGCCTTCAGGGCAATAGCCAAGGTCGTCGCAGGACGCCCCGGCTCGCCAGAATATGTTGGGGGCGATCCTCTTGTACTCAGCAAGCAACCCTGCAAATAGCTCGCGTATCTCCCACTGGGCGCGCTCACAGCACCTGAGGTTGAACATGTGCCTGAGCTGGCGCGCGTTGGTTGTTATCACGAACCTGGTTTCAGTCGCATTGGAAAGCCCGAACCGCACATCCTCCGCCGGTAGTTTGGCCTCGTTCAGGCCATACTGCTGCAGCTCGCGGATGTCGTCCTGGAGCTTGCGGAACCGCTCCAGGAACTCGGGATCCCTGTGGAAGCTGGGCGGCACAACATAATGGAAGTTGTGCACCTTAACCCTGCTCGGGGTCGTTGACACACCCTGGAACGTCGGGGTCTTTGAACATCTTCATCAACCTGTGCCTGTCATTCTGCTGGCTGGAGATCCTGCTGTAGCCTTCTACGGCGAAACTGGTGTACCAGTGCTCAAGGGCTCCAAGATGGCCCGAGCTGATCAGTGTGCGCACGAACTTGCCGACAGCCTCGTCGCTTACGCCGGCGGCGGCGCCCGGACAAGCTCCGGGCCCGGCGGCGCCGGACCCCCATACCATGTCATAGAGGTCGTCCGTGCCCAGGGGCTTGTAGCACAGCCTGGCCATGAGCAACAGCCTTTCCGGGTCCACGTCTGTGCCCATGAATGGATAGTGGATTATCCTGAATTTCAAGCCAACTTCCTGCTCTGAGCTGTGCATGCGCCGTCCTCCTTGGTGACAGTATGAGTGAGTTGTCGAGCGACCGCAATCGGTGATGAGTCAGTAGTGGTAGGGCTCGTTCCGGTCGATCTTGAACGCACGGTAGATCTGCTCCAGCAGGATAACCCGCATGAGCTGGTGAGGAAAGGTCATCCGCG
>CAYZHL010000110.1:0-1166 GCA_964478095.1 uncultured Clostridia bacterium
TGCCTTTCGGCAATACTGAGTGAGACAACATCACCTGCGCCTGTACTGAATTCCCACGATTGCCGGCATCATTACAGCCCAACTTCAGCCTCTCCATTCAAGATAATATGGGTGCCTTCATATTACCTAATAGTTGCAACAGCGGATTTCACCTTCACAAACCGCAGGGGATTTCGTCGTACATGCGGTGGAGGACTCTCACGACGCGAAGCGAAGATACAATCAGAAAGGAGAGTGCTCAGTGTCTCGCCAATTTCGCGCAGCCGTTGCAGAAGTAGTCAATGCAGTAGCGCCGCTCACCGTCGCCGTCGCGGTCCTGAGTACGGTCTTCCTGGGCCTGTCATGGGCGACGCTGGCACAGCTCCTCATCGGCGCCGTGTTCACGACTGCAGGTCTGTTCCTGTTCCTCAGAGGCACACGCATAGCCCTGCTGCCGATGGGTGAGATGATCGGCGCCTACCTGCCGAGGCACGGGTCGACCGCGCTACTGGTGGCTACCGCTTTCATCTTCAGTTTCAGCGTCACCATCGCCGATCCGTCAGTGCACGTCTTGGTGGCGCAGGTGGGCTCGTTTCCTGACTCGGGCATCAACCCCCGGGTCCTGGCGATCCTGCTGTCGGGCGGAATGGGGCTCTTGGTCACAATTGCAATACTCAGGATACTCCTCAACATCCCTATCAAGTGGCTGTTCGCCGGCGCCTATATTGCAGTGATAGTGCTCTCGTCGTTCACGCACCCCGAGTTAGTGCCGCTCTTCCTCGACTCAGGCAGTGTCTCGACAGGCCCGATGGCCGTACCGTGCATCATCGCCCTTGGGCTGGGCACAGCGTCTGTGCTCCAGCGAAAACAGACCCTGGCCGATGAGTTCGGCCTGGTAGGCCTGGCGACGCTCGGCCCGATACTCGTGCTGATGGTGTGGGGGGTGTTCATGTGATGGATCGCATTGCGGCGTTTCACGGGTTCGGGCAGGTAATGGCCGAGGTGGCGCGCACCTTGATACCACTGGGCGCGCTGTTCACCGTCTTTCAGGTCTTCTTCCTCAAGCTGCCGCGTACGTTCGTGCGTCGTGTGGCCACCGGGCTTGTGTGGACCTTCGTGGGCCTATCGCTGTTCCTTCAGGGCGTCAACATCGCCTTTGTGCCGCTCGGTCGGGCGCTGGGCTCTGA
>CAYZHL010000110.1:1211-5863 GCA_964478095.1 uncultured Clostridia bacterium
GGTGAAGTGGAAAAAGCCTCGGCCGGCCGCATTCGCGAGCGCCTGCTCCTTTCCACAATGGCTACCGGGGTGGCCTCGTTGGTGTCGCTGGGCTACTACTTCGTGGCACGCGGTCGTCCGCTCACGTACATCATAATTCCAGGCTACATCGTCGCCCTCACGCTTCTGCGCTGGATCGATCCGGCGTTCGCCGCGATCTCATTCGACTCGGGCGCAGTGGCGACCGGCCCGCTCACAGTCACCTTCCTCATGTCGCTTGGCTTGGGTATCGCGGCCGAGCAGCCGGGCGGGCCGACTATCGGTTCGGGTTTCGGGCTTGTGTGCCTCATTGCGCTGGCCTCGACGCTTGCAGTGGAAGGGCTGAGTTTCGCGTTTAGAACAAGGAAAGACATCGCCGCGCCCAGCGATACGGATACTTCTGATGGGGGGAGTTCGATTTGTCAAACGGAACACCGACCGCCGGCCGAGAGTTCGATCTCATCGTAACGATCATAAACAAGGGATGGGCAGACGAGATAGTGGAGGCCGCGCGCAACGCAGGGGCCGAGGGCGGCACTGTGCTCTATGGGCGGGGCACCGGAGTGCACGAGCGAAAGAGCTTCTTCGGAATACTGATTGAACCGGAAAAAGAGGTGGTCCTCACCCTCATCCCTCGCGAGCGTACGCAATCAGTACTGCAGGCGATAGTAAAGGCCGGCCAGCTCGAGAAGCCAGGAACCGGAATAGCGTTCGTGCTCGATGTGTCGCAGGTAGCGGGCATAATCCACCTTGCGAATCCGGCCAACCCAGCCGGCCCGGCGGACTCCGGCGGCGCTTCGGCCGGATCGGAGTAGCCGCCGGGGGCAATTGCCGGGCGATGCAATGCTTGTCAATGTGACTGCGTTCAGGCGCCGGCGGGCGCCAGAGATCCCAGAAACCGCGTCAGGTCCTCGAAGCAGCCCCGGTGATCCGGGGTTCCTCGGTACGGACCTCGGTCGAGCATGTAATCCTCGACCAGGTAGGTGGTGATGCCAAGTTCCCCTGCCACCAGGTCCTCACACATGTCGTTGCCGACCATCATGCATTCCTGAGGCGATCTGCCCACTACATCCAGGATCTCCGCATAGTACTCAGTATTGGGCTTGCAGAAATGCGAAGTCTCATAGGACGTCACGTGCCGGTAAGGAAGACCATCCAGTCCGCCCCATCTCATCCGCTCCTGTATGGCATTGGCCGGAAAGACCGGGTTGGTGGCAATCACCACTTCGTAGCCGCGGTCGATCAGGCCTTCGAGCATGGGTCGCGCTAGAGGGTGCGGTTCCACGCCAAGTGCTTCGCGGAGGCGCGGAAAGTCCTCGTCGTAGAACGCGTCAATGGTCGGCGTCAGCTCATCTGCGGTACGCCCCAGACCCGGAAAGAAGTGGTCTGTGAACACGTCGCGATTGGTCCTCGCGGGATCCAGCGACTTGACCATCTCCTCGGTGGACGCAAGCAGCTGAGCCACAAACACCCTGGTGTCGACCAATTGCGCAACTTTGCTGCTGATGGCCCCCAGGTAAGCCCCTACGAAATCATCAAATTCGAACTGCACCAAGGTGCCGTCGAGGTCGAATAGAATCGTTCGCAGCATGAGACCCGAGCTCCTAAGGTAGTGGTACAGTGCCCAGATCCCGGAATCTGGGATCGAACACAGTGATCAGGCTTGCCGACTTGAGCTGAGCGATGAGATCCGCCGGTTTCGCGGCGTGGGCACTCCTGAGTGCTCGCTCGATCCTGCCGCTGACCTCCTCTAGAGATGCGCGGCGAGGCTCAACCCTGTCAGTGACCTGGATAATATGGTAGCCATAGTCGGTCTTGATTATCCCGCTGATCTGGCCCGCATGTAGCGCGAAGGCCGCATCCTCGAACTCCTTCACCATCTCGCCTGCGGCGAAAAACCCGAGGTCTCCCCCATTCAGGGCCGTCATGGGATCCATAGATACGGCCGCCGCCACCTCGCCGAAATCCGCGCCCGCTCGGATTCTATCCAGAGCAGCCTGCGCTTCTGCCTCAGTGTCGACTAATATGTGACTCGCTTTGACCATCTCAGGGCTCTCAAACTCAGCCATATGCTCGCTATAGTAGGTGGCGATCTGTTCGTCTGTCACGACTACGTCGCTCGTGGATATTTTGAAAACCAGCAGGCCGATCTCGAGATTTTCCCTGAGATCGTCGGGAGTCATCCCGTACTGCGCCAGGAGAGCTTCAAACTCCGGGCCTATCTGCTGACGGACAGCCTCAAACTCAAGCTCCACCTCTTCCTCCGACACGGAAACGCCGGCTTGGGTCGCCGCCTGCGCAAGCAGCATCTCGGCTATGAGGCGATCCAGAACGGGCCTCCCCGCCGCCTCCGATAATGCTATGTAGAAGTCCTGCCTGGTAATGGGTTGGCCGTTTACCGCTGCAATAGCCACTTCGGCGTCGGTGACTGACTGCCGCGACGAGCCCAGGACCACGGACTCGACTTGGGACTCATCAATCGGGACGTTGTACGTAACCTGGGAGCCGTCGCTCAGAGTCACAATGAGATGCGCGGCCAGGGCCGAACCTGAACACGCCGTGAGAAGGGCCAAAGATCCCGCCAGTACGGTTAGCACGAAGAACCTGGTCTTCCGAAGAGTCATCAGCATCAATCCTCCACCATCCTTCAGGCCGCCCGCGCAGCTTCGCAGACAGCCTCTTCTAGTATAGCTCATACGTGCCATAATCGACATTCGTTCCCCGCATTCTGCACGCCCACACTCCTACCGGATGCGCCTGATCCACACGACCAAGGCTGTCAGCACTCCAAGCGAGTCCACCAGTACGTCTTGCCGCGACCCGGACCTGAATGCCACGCTCAGCTGAATGTACTCGTCCATGGCCGCGACTCCCACGGCCGTGATGGCCGCGGCCAGGCATACGATGAATATGCTTTTGCGGCTTCGCGGAGGACGAGATAGATTCAGAAAGGCATTTGCAAGAATCGTGGCGAATAGAGAGTAGCCAAGGAAGTGCCCGGACTTGCGTACTACCACTACCAGCACGTGAACCTGCCGGCCCGCAAGGCCCGGCAGCAACCGCTCGATCAACATCTGGGTGAACTGGGCGCCGAATTCGGGGCGACTTGCGGCCACCACCACAAGAAACGGGTACGCCAGTGCAAGGAGCCACCACAGGGCGGCCAAGGGTCCGGGGTGTCTATCGGCTCTGAGTCCATTTGCGTCTCTCAATAGCTGGTCCTCCGCGCAAAGTGTATGTACGTAGTGCCTGGCGCCACACGCTTATAAGGAGTGTACTCAATGAAGAAGACAATCACACTCATCATACCGATTCTTCTCAGCGCTGTCGCAATGGCAATGCTACCCGCGCAGGTGTCGGCGCTGGACAACGCATGGCCCCACCTGGACCGTGCGCAGGTGTCGTTCATCATCGCAGACGGCTTCAGCGCAGGTGTGGGAGCAGGCCTCTCCGAGCACCTGCGTCTTGCGGTTAATCTCGATATCGGGCGCGGGGCCAAGTCTGCGGGCGCGTCGATGCTCCTAGTCTATCCAAAGCAGTTCGCGTTCCTGACCGGCCTCTATGGAGGAGTGGGCGTCACCCGCGAGTTCACCTCCAGCTCAACCGCGCTCCACCTGATCGGCGGCGGCGAATTCGGCGCATGGTTCGCCGAGTTCGAATGGCTCATCCCGCCGCGCAATTACGGCAAGCTCAGGTCAGGGCTGCGGTTCGCATTCTGACTCTCGCGATGCGCCGTTCGCCGCTAAAGCCTGACGCCGAGGGCCGCCCCGGCGCGCCAGTACGTGCACGTGCTGCCCTGGACGTGCCCCTTGTTGAGCGTCGTACCAAGCTCCAGTCGCCCAGCGATAAGGACGGGCTCGCGCAGCGTTCTCTCCACTTCCAGCGATGCCTTAATCGTCTTCTCGACGACGCCGCTCGGGAACTCCCGGTCGCGGCCCTCGGCGGGCGACCACGGATGGCCGATCTCGCTTTCACCGTGGCGAACGACGGCGCCCGAGAGCGACACGGCTGTCTTGGAATCCGGACGGAATTCCGTCACAGCCGCCAACATGTCGGCGTCGGGCCCTAGGCTGTGTCCGATCATCGTTCCGCGATACACGTAGTTGTTGTCGGGATTTCTGTGAGAGTATACATAGCTGGAGATCGCAACATACTCAAGGTACGCCGAGAAGCGAGGATCGGAGGTAAATCGCGGAACACGCACTCCGACCAGCCCGCCCAGGAAGTCCGGAACCGAATCCCGGTCGGATATCGTTCCCTGTGCATCGTCGATCAGCAGCTCTCCGTATGCTTCCAGCTCCGGTCGTCGTCCCTTTTCGGGCAGCGTCGCCACGAAGTCGGCCCCGAAGTTGACGTTAATGAGACTGTCCTGCGCAATATCACGCTGGCTAACAGCCCTTTGCAGCGCATACAGCGGAAGCCCGGGAAAAGGCCAGTAGAGCAGAGCGGAGGCCTCTCCCGACACCACAGCAGTCTCGCTCACTCCTAGCCGCAGCCACGAGGTCGGAGTGTACTCGAGCCGGTGCCCGAGCAGCCGCCGGCGTTGTTCCGACTCCATCACGCCAACGAGGCGGACGTAATCTGCCTTACCCACGACCAGGCGGTAGCCGGCGTGCGGAAGGGGCGTCGTCCGC
>CAYZHL010000110.1:5964-6362 GCA_964478095.1 uncultured Clostridia bacterium
AGTACGGCCGCGCCCCCACTGGGGCAGGCCCACTCCGGCGAACAACTCGAGCCGTCCTAGTGCGCCCGACTCTCCGAAGGGCCCGAGCGGCTCGACTGCACCGGCCAGCAGCAACTGGAGCCTTTCGTACTCGACAGAAAGGGCCGGCGCGGAGTCTGGCGAATTATATACAGTGGCCCAAGCGCCGCCTCCATATCGCAGTCCACAGGAAGTGTTAGGGGCGGCGTGGGCGACGGCGCCCACAGCAGCCGCAATGATCACGGACGCGGCGAGTATCATTGGTTGTAGCTTACGCACTGTACGCACCTCCAAGTCAGGAAGGAGCGAATGACCATGGATTGGACGCCCGGCCTAAGCGAACAGGATCGCGAGCACATTTGGCAGCGCGTCAAGAAGCA
>CAYZHL010000110.1:6372-7408 GCA_964478095.1 uncultured Clostridia bacterium
CCGCCGCCGGCATACAGCGGTCCGCGGGAAGTGTGAGGGGCGGCATGGGCGACGGCGCCCAGAGTCGCCGCGATGATCACGGACGCGGCGAGTATTATTGGTCGTAGCTTACGCACTGTACGCACCTCCAAGTCAGGAAGGAGCGGATTGATCATGGATTGGACCCCCGGCCTTAGCCAGCAGGACCGCGAACGCATATGGCAGCACCTCAAGAAGCACCCGGCGATACCCGCTCTGAAACGCGTGGAAGACGTGGATATCGCCCATCACTACCGAGCCAAGCTAGTGTTCTTCCTTACCGGCACTCTCTACGACCTGCGCGACGTATGTGCGCGCTGCGAGTGCCTGGGAATGCAGGTGTTCTGCCACCTCGACCTGGTGCAGGGGATCGGAAAGGATCCTGCAGGCATCAAGTGGTTGGCAACTGAGATAGGCGTCCGCGGAATACTGACCACCAGAAGCACTCTGATCCGAGCGGCCAAGAACGAAGGCCTCATGGCCATTCAGCGCCTGTTCATGCTGGATTCCGAATCACTGAAGACCGGCCTCGAGATAATCGCATCATCGCGCCCTGATGCAGTGGAGATTCTTCCTGCTTTGGTGGTGCCCAGCATGGCGCATCGGCTGCCCATGGACAGGATCCCGCCTTTCATCGCCGGAGGCCTGGTCGAAACGGTCGCCGAGATCGAATCGATCATGGCCTCCGGGGCGCTCGGTGTATCTACCAGCAAGAAGGAACTATGGTCCTACGAGCGCGCATGACTGATCATCTCGGCCAACTGCCCCACATCCTCTACGATCAGGTCGGGATGGTCGCTTGGACCCAGGTCCGAAAGGCTTGTCTCTCCGGATAGCGTCAGCACCGACAAAAGGCCCCACCTGGCGCCGAAACGGACGTCGGTGTAGAGCCTGTCGCCAACCATGGCAATCTGCTTGCCTCGGTATGGCGTATTCGCCTCCACCAGGTCCAGCATTCCGCGCTCGGGCTTGCCGATGTACTCAGTGGCGACGCCGTACGCCGTCATCAGGCAGGCGC
>CAYZHL010000110.1:7418-7846 GCA_964478095.1 uncultured Clostridia bacterium
CGGGATGAACTCACCACCTTCCAAGGGGCAAACCAGATCCGGATTGGTCGATATCATGGGCGTGCCCCTCTGCAGATGCCTTCCGGCCGCCCGCAGTTTGCCGTAGACAAGCGAAGTGTCGAACCCCACGACCACGCAGTCTACCTGTTCCTCCTCTTCGCCGCACACGACGAGGCCATAAGCTGTCAACTCATCGGTGAGGCTCTCGGTGCCGACGACGTAAAGCCGCTGGTAACCTCGGCTTTTGAGAGTGGTGGCTGTGGCCTGGGATGAGCTGAGCACCCCATCCGGCGTCACCGGCCAGCCCATCCGCGTAAGCTTGGCAGCGTAGTAGCTCCGCGAGCGCGAGGAGTTGTTGGTGAGGAAGAACACGTCGATTCCTAAGTCCTGTGCCGCCTGGCGCAGGCGTAGCGCTCCCGGTATCAACT
>CAYZHL010000110.1:7903-8136 GCA_964478095.1 uncultured Clostridia bacterium
GTCGCCGAGGTACACCGTACCGTCCAAATCGAGAATTAGGCATCTTACTTGCTCCAACACTTCTACTGATCCGACCTCCCGCGAAATGACTCCGTTCCACTCTATTGGAGATTCTACAGACGGAGCAAAAACCTTTCAAGGAATTCGAATCGCCTTGCTCGGCCGCCGCAAAAAGCAATGAAGCGCCCTTCGCCCGAGTTGGACTTGGTCCAAACACCCCGGGAGAAGGGCGC
>CAYZHL010000111.1:0-1095 GCA_964478095.1 uncultured Clostridia bacterium
CTTGCTCTTCGGCTACGGCAAGTGCGTGCAGAACTACTGGTACCTCCATTTCGGAGTGCCCGCGCTCATCATCGTTGCGTTCATCAGGTACATCAAGGGGCAGGGCAAGTCCTGGTGGGATCATCTCCTGCTCAGAATCAAGGTATTCGGATCTGTTGTACGCAAATCCCAGACGGCCCAGTTTGCACGCACCTTTGGTATGTTGATGCAAAGCGGTGTTCCCATGCTTCAGGCACTTGACATCTTGGACAGGTTGTCAGATAATGCCGTTGTTCGAGAAACCGTGGTAGAAGCCAAAGCTTCCGTGCGAGATGGTGTAGGACTTGCGAGACCTCTCAGGCAATCGCAAATCTTCCCACCAATGCTCGCACACATGGTAGCCATCGGCGAGGAGACCGGCGCCCTCGACCAGATGCTCCACAAGACCGCCGACTTCTACGACCGCGAAGTAGACCAGGCGATCCAGAGCCTCACCGCGATGATAGAGCCGGCGATCATACTGGTGATAGGCGTGTTCGCGGCGTTCATAGTGGCCGCGGTGATGGTGCCTATGTTCAACATGGTCAACATCAGCATGTAGCAAGGTTTCGGAGTGTTAGGTAATTCGGAAGGAGGTGAAACAGAATGATAAAGAACGAGCGCGGTTTCACCATCATGGAACTGCTCGTGGTGATCGTCATAATCGGAGTACTAGCGGCGATCGGAGTGCCGGCGTATAACAACATGATTGACAAGGCCCGCACGACGGCATGTCAGGCAAATAGGCGCACCATTTCCACGGCGGTGGGCATGTACTTCGCTGAGAATGGTGCATATGTGGCGGTTGCTGACACTACCGTGGCTGGCAACGCGTATGAGGATTACCTGGACAACATCACTTCAATCACGTGCCCTAGCAAGGTAGGCACTGCAGGCTATGCGGTAGACGCTAGCGGAAACGTGACCTGCATAGGTGTTGCTGGTCACAACTAGCTTCCCACAGCCCGGTTGCCCCCGACGCTCCTGAGCGCCTTCTATGGCCGCTTAGGGGCGTCGGATGTTTCGATCCTTGAGTGAAGGGTGCTGATGCTCGCTGAATGCCATTGCAGGCCTTGT
>CAYZHL010000111.1:1105-7919 GCA_964478095.1 uncultured Clostridia bacterium
GCATCTGCCGCTTGCCTGAGCGTCGCTCGATCGCGTGGCCGCGGTCGTCGTGCCCACACTGTGGGAGGCGACTCGCGCCACGCGATCTAGTGCCGGTCTTGAGCTACCTGTGGTTGGGCGGCACGTGCAGATACTGCAGGGAGCCCATATCGGCTCAGTACCCGATCGTGGAACTTGCGACGGGTCTGCTTTTTGCTGCGGTCGTGGCGGTCCACGGGGTCAGCCTCGCGCGTCTCAAGTATCTGGTTTTCGCTTCGCTCCTCATAGTCGTCGCCGGCACCGACATCAACACTCGTCTCATCCCTAACATGGTCACGTATCCCGGAATGGCCATGGGCCTCATGCTGTCTTTATTCATCCCTGGCATCTCCTTCCTGCGGTCCATCGTTGGCCTTCTGGTGTGCGGCGGTGTGGTTTACCTGCTCGCTTGGGCCAGTCGGGGCGGCATGGGCGGGGGCGACATCAAGCTCATGGGCATGATGGGGGCGTTTCTGGGATGGGATGCGGGTCTATTGGCGCTGTTTGTCGGGGCGCTCCTGGGCTCGGTTGTGGGGATTGCGCGTATTGCTTTGGGCAAGCAGAAGAGGAGAGACCCGATGCCCTTTGGCCCGTTTCTCGCTGTCGGAGGGCTGATTTCCGCGTTTTTCGCCCCGTCTATCCTGTCTTTCATCTTTTTGCAGTAGGAGTTTATCTATTACAGTCGAATAGCTAATGTGGTGTTCTGTAGTCTTCTGTCTTGGGGGGAATGAATCGATGCCGATCGGTCTTTTCGGAAGGCGCGCTAAGAGCATGGTCGGGCTTGATATCGGCACAAGCCGGGTCAAGCTTGTGGAACTGACCGCGAAGGGCGCGTCTATCGAGCTTACGCGCGCGGCGGTCGAGCTTACCCCCGTGGACGTCATCCGCGACGGGAAGGTGGTCCAGCCCGAGCAGGTGGCGGCTGTGATCAAGAAGGCGCTTGCCGCGGGCCATATCAGGCCGGGCGAGGTGGTGGCGGCCATTGCCGGGCAGGGAGTGGTCGTGCGGCACGTGCAATTTCCGAAGATGCCTGAAGAGGAGTTGCGCGAGGCTCTGAAGTGGGAAGGACAGAAGTACATACCTTTCCCCATGGAAGAGGCGGTTGTTGACTTTGAGCTCATCCACGGCGTCGCGGATCCTGAGGTCGCGAGCATGGAAGTGATGCTTGTAGCGGCACAGCGCAGTATCGTGGATTCGCATCTGGCTGCGATAGAACTGGCTGGCCTCAGGGTTGTTGCCGTGGATGTCCAGCCGTTCACGGTCCTTCGGGCGCTCCGGTATGAGCCGCCCGGAGCCGTGCGCCCGCCTACCGCGGGCAATGGAATCGTGGCCTACGTCGATATAGGCGCTGGCACCACGGATATAGTGATCGCCGAGGGCGAGATCCTCAGGTTTACCCGGATCGTGCCGGTGGGGGGCTACAGCTTTACCAGGGCGATCGCCGATGGGCTCGGAGTGGGGTTTGAAGAGGCCGAGCAGATCAAGATTGATCAAGCGCGGGTCTATCAAGACCAATCGCAGCTGGGCATGTTGGACGCCCGCAGCCGCGCGATCGCCGAGGCGGTGCTGGGCACTGCCCGGGAGATCGGCACTGAGGTGCGCAGGTCGCTGGATTACCACGATCTGCAGCTTCAGGGGAGAAGGGACGATGCCGCGGTGAGCCGGGTGGTTCTGGCCGGAGGCGGGTCGGTCCTCGATGGGCTGGATCAATACCTCCAGGGCGAACTGGGGCTACCTACCACGATGTGCGACCCTCTGCGGAATATTGCGATCAACCCCAAAGTCGCGGCTAGGCTTGACCTGGATAAGCTCGGCCCCATGCTCGCCGTGGGAATAGGCCTAGCTCTTCGGGAGGTGGTTGATTAATGCCCCGGATCAACCTGCTGCCGGAGCGTGAAACCAGGAAGGCGCCGGTCAGTCCGAAGCGGCTGTTCTTTATCATTGTCGTGGAGGTCGTTGTCGTCGCCGCGCTAGCAGTCTATCTGAGTAAGCTCTTCACAATACGCCAGATGGAAGCGGAGCTTGCGCAGGTAAGGGCGCAGATTGCGGCGATGCAGCAGGACCTGGACATACTCAACCAGGTGCAAGCGCGCACCAGGGATATCCGCGCGCTCGAAGACGAAATCCGGTCCATCCAGGCCGAAAACCGGGCGCCGGCTCCGGTGTTGCGCGAGTTGCGCGCTGTTGTGCCGCAGGACGTGTGGCTGGAATCGTTCTCAGCCGACCCGAAAGGGTCGATAAGCCTTGGCGGGGCTACATTCTCAATGGAGTCGGCGGCCCGTCTTTCGCTGCAACTAGAGCGTTCGCCTGTGTTTGCCGATGTCAAGCTGAGTTCAGTCACGCTTGGGTCCAGGGGCGAAAGTCAGGTGTACACGTTCAACATCGGCTGTGCCCTTGACGCGGTCGGGGAGGGGAGGTGAGCCGGGATGTCTGCGTTTGATCACACCAGCCGGCAGATGCGGCTTTTGGGCGTGCTTATCATCCTACTGGCCGCAGCAGGCCTTTATCTGTACGTCTACTCACCCCAGCAGCGCAGGCACGAACGGCTCAAGGCCGACCTTGACATGGCCAACTCCGAACTTGCTGTGAGTCTTGTGAAGATGCGCAAAGCGCCCGAGGCCGAAGGGGAGCTCGAGGCTGCCGTTGCAGGGCTTGAGGCGCTAATGCGCCTGATCCCGGCGGAGGACAAGCTCAACTGGATCGTCCGTGACATTGAGTCGGTGGCCCGGGCGAACCGCGTAACCGTATTGGAGGCCACGCTTGCCGACGGCAAGGTGCGAGGGCGATACCTGGAGGTTCCACTGACGGGGCAGACGCGGCTCTGGCAGAGTCGGTTTTGCCCCGGGAGAACCTGATCTCCGCCACGGTGCAGGCCACGACTTATGCTCTGGCGAAGGGGGGTGGGCAGGTTGATAAGCCTCAAGCGAAGCCGGCCCAAAGTCGCTAGAATCAACCTTACGCCAGGCTCTCCCGGCGCCGAGATCTCCGGGTCGGACCAAGACAAGGCCAAGCAGCGCTGGCGTGCGTGGATACCCGTCCTGGTTCTGGTAGTGCTGGTTGGAGTTGCAGTCGGGTACTTCCTTTTCATGGCACGTCACGGGCGAGGGGTTCCGGGCCCTGCTGAGTCGCAGCCTATAGTGGCCCAAGGCGGTCGTTTCGCTCAGAGATTCGCCGACCTGCTTGCCCGGAGCGATGTGGGGGGGTTGGTGGCTGAAGAGCCCTCGCTTGGGCCCGACGACAGCGGTCGATGGGATCCGTTCAAACCCCTGGTGGAACTGGGGCCGGTGGTCAAGCCTGTCCCGCCTGCTGTTGTGGCGGAGGCGCCCGCCGAACCCGAACCCGAGCCCGAACCGCCCAGTCCGCCGCAGGTCGCGCTCACAGGAGTGTTGAGGTCAGGGGGACGGGCAATCGCTATCCTGCGTGTGGCGGGGCAGACACAGCTCGCCCGGGTGGGCGAATCTCCATTCGACGGAGCTGTGGTTAGGGCCATAGACGACAAGTCTCTTGTGATATCGTTCTTCGGACAAGACATTCACTACTCCCTGGGGGGTGAGCAACAATGAGAAAGGCTAAACGCTTGGGCGCTTTCATCTGCGTTATGGCGGTGGTCTGCCTGGCGCTCGCGGGCCGGCCTGTGGCGGCGGTATCGCCCAGGGTAGATCTGGATCTTGTCGGCGCGGGGATCGCGGATGTGTTCCGTGCATTGGCGGAATTGGGCGACATGAACATAGTGCTCGACCCGGCTGTTTCAGGCACGCTCACGATTCGCTTGCACGACCTGACCGTGGAAGAAGCCCTGAAGCTGGTTGCCTACACTACCGGCGTGGAGTATCGCCAGGTGGGGTCGAGCCTGATCGTGACTCCGCCCGGAAAACCCAGCGCCTTCGATCCTGTTCGGGTCGAGCGGTTCTCGCTCACTCATGCCAGGGTTGACGATGTAATGCCCGTGCTGGGGCTCGCAGCCGACAACACCAGGCTGCAGGCTGATCCGAGGACCAACTCTGTGATCGCTCGGGGCCCCGTGGCCGGCCTGGAGCAGGTGAAGCAGGTCATTTCCATGCTCGATGTGGCGGTCGCGCCTCCGGAGGCCGACATACCGGCCAAAGTCGAGGATGCGAAAGCGGAGCCGCCTGCGCCGGAACTTCCCGCGCCGATTCCGGCTCCGGTCGAGTCCCTCGATATTGTGAAACTCAGATACGCATCGGCCCGGTCTGTGGCTGGCCTTCTGAGCCTGGTAGTGCCGAGCGGCAAGATTCAGGCCGACTCCGAGATCAACGCCATAGTGATGTTGGCGGACGAGGTCGCGCTGGGCAGAGCCCATGAGATCATAGCCCAGGTAGACGTGGCGCCGGCTGCAGTGCCTCTCGGGTCCGCGCCTGCGAAAGCTGAGGCGACAGAACCGGAGGCGCCGGCGGAGGCGGACGCGGTTAAGGTTATCAAACTAGCGTGGTCGCCTGCCGAGAAGGTGGCCGAGGCGTTGCGCGTGGTGGTTGAGGGTGTGAGGATCGGCACGGACTCTCGCACTAATTCGCTTGTCGTGCGCGCCGGGCAGTCCGAGATGTTGCGCGTGGAAGAGATCGCCTCTCTTCTGGATGTGTCTGTGGCGGAGCCGGAGACCCCCAAGTCTCCTGAGGCTCCCAAGCCCGAGCCGCGGTCGCTCACGTCGTTCAGTCTCGTTCACGCGGATCCGAGTGAGGTACAGCGGGCGCTGACTCTGGTCGTTTCCGCCGGAGCCGTGCATTCGGACGCGCGCACCCGCTCGCTTCTGGTATTCGGCACGCCTGACGAGACGGCGCGGGCCCGGGAGATGATTGCGCTCTTGGACGCGCCCACACCTGCTCCTGCTGCAAGCCCTGCCCCTTTGGTGGATGCACCGCCCAAGGCACCCGAACCTGATACTCTGAAGGCCATGGTTTTGGAGTATGCGGATGTTCAGGTTGTGCGGGACGCGCTCAGAGCCGTGTTGCCGAGCGAGAACATCATCGTGGACTCGAGGACTTCCAAGGTTATCGTGCGGGGAACGGCGGCGCAGCACGTGCTTGCGTCGGAGATCATCGCCATGCTTGATGTGCCGGAAGTCGTGAAGGCTGGGGCGACGAAGCCGGCGGAGCCCGCTCCGGTCAGGGCTATCCATGCGTTCCGTCTGGCTCAGGCAGACCCGATCGCCGTGCGGGACGCGCTGGCTCTGGTGATGCCTCGCGATGCGGTTCATGTTGACACGCATACGCGCACAGCCCTGGTGCTGGGGTTGCCCGACGAGATCGCCAAGGCGTCTGAAATAGTGGCGTTGCTCGACACGGCTGTGGCGCCGGCTCCTGGTGGGCCGACTGCGGCTGCCGGCGCAACCGAGGCCCAGGACGAGGCGGAGTCGGAGCCTGGGGATGAGCCTGAGCAGAAGCAAGAGTTGCCTGCGAACGTTATGCGTGTGGTGAGGCTGGAGCATGCGAGGGCTTCCGAGACGCGCGAGGTGGTCGCCTCCGCAGTTCCCGGCGTGGGCCTGACTGCGGATAGCCGCACGAACTCCCTGATCGTTGTGGGCCCGGATGAGCTGCAGGCCAGGGTGGATCAGCTAGTCGCGGCGCTGGACGTGAGGGTGGACCCGCCTGAGACGGCCCAGCAGCCCTCTGTGGCTGCGCCTGAGCCTGTGGCGGAGCCGGCGGCCCAGGCGCCGGCGCCTGTGAAGACGGTTCATGCTTTCCGCCTCAAGCAGGCCGACCCGGCTGCCGTGCGGGAGGCTCTGGCCTTGGTGTTGCCACGGGACGCGGTGCATGTGGATATGCGTACCCGGACAGCGATAGTGCTGGGGTTGCCCGACGACATAGCCATGGCCTCCGAGATCGTGGAATTGCTGGATACGGCGGCGGAGTATGCGGAGGCGGCCCAGGCGGAAGCGCGGGCGGCGGCGCCCGTGCAACAGCCGAAGCCCGAGCCGGAGCCGCCTGCCGATGTGATGCGCGTGATCAGGCTGAAGCATGCCGAGGCGGCCCAGGTCCGGGAGGCTATTGCGTCTGCAGTTCCCGGCGTACGCCTGACGGCGGATGGCCGCACCAACTCCCTGATTGTTGTGGCGCCCGGCGAGATGCAGGCAAAGGTGGACGACCTCGTCGCCGCGCTCGATATCGGAATTGAGCCGCCTGCTGTCGCTGCGGCGCCGGCGGAAGCTGCTCCGAAGCCTGAGCCGGAAACGGCAGAGGTAGTTCGGCTGGAGTATGCGGCGCCTGCGGCAGTGCGCCAGGCGCTTGCGCCTACACTGCCTGAGTCCAAGATGAGCGTGGACGAGCGGACCGCTTCCATCGTCATAGTTGGCACTGCGGCCCAGCGCGAGCAGGCTAGGCGAATCATAGCCCAGCTGGATGTGGAGGTTCCGCCGTCGGCCGACGAGATCGCGGCGCCGACAGCGCCTGCCGATCCCGAGGTGCTGCAGGTGTTCCAGCTAGCGCATGCGCCGGCGTCACGGGTACGGGAGGCGCTGGCTCCTGTGGTGCCGGTCGCCAACATGACCGTGGACGAGCGCACCAACTCGCTCATCATAAACGCATCGCGCTTGCGCATGGCGCGGGCCGCTGAGGTCATAGAGAGGCTCGACGTGGAGATCAAGCCGGTGCCGAGCGAAGCGGCGGCGCCGATCCCGCAACCTGAAGCGGAGGTGGCGCGTTACCGGTTGGCCAATGCTCCTGCGGAATCGCTACGGTCGGCTGTGAGCCTGCTGGCGCCGTCCTCCGATGTTCAGGTGGATTCCAGGACCAACACTCTGCTGGTGCGTGCAGTCCCGAGCGTGCAGCAGAGGGTGGCTGAG
>CAYZHL010000112.1:0-1280 GCA_964478095.1 uncultured Clostridia bacterium
CGGGAGCTTCGGGCGCCAATAATCCTGGACTGCGTTGAGATGAACGACATTGAGGCAGTGGCCGACATAACCAAGTTCCTTGCGGTTACGAGATATCCGGAGGCGCCGGCCGCGCTCAATCTCGATCACGGGCGCAGCTTCGATGTGTGTGCAAAGGCGATTCGCGCCGGATTCACCTCGGTGATGATCGACTGCTCCAAGCTGCCCTATGACGAGAACATCCAGATCACGTCGGAGGTAGTGAAGATGGCGCACGCAGCGGGAGTATCGGTCGAGGCCGAGCTTGGTAGAGTTGGAAGCGCCCGAAATTACGCGGAGGATCGTACTGCTCCTTTGACTGACCCGGCGGAGGCAGTCGAGTTTGTCAAGCGCACGTCAGTAGATTGCTTAGCTGTTGCCGTTGGAACCGCGCATGGACTGTATGAGGGCGAGACGCCCGAGCTTGACTTCGAGCGCCTGGCCGAGCTCCGCAGGGCTGTACCCGTGCCCTTGGTGCTCCACGGGGGTTCGTCGACAGGCGACGACAAGCTGGCGCTGGCGGTGAAGACGGGCATCAGCAAAATCAACCTGTTCAGCGACTTGTCGTTGGCGGGGACCAATGCCATCCGGTCTCTCCTGGCAAGCGGCAAGACCACTTCTCTCGGATTCCTGCCGCTTGGCATGGTTTACGGCGCGGGCGTCGAAGCCTACAAGCAGATGGTGATGCACTACATCGAGGTGTTTGGGTCCCGGGGAGCGCTTGACGCCTGACAGGATACTATATCCGTGCAGTCTGCGGGGACGAAAGAAACTTTCATATTGTAGAAGGAATTTCCGAAGCCCGCGGCGAACAAGTATCTTGACGTTGATGGGTGTAGAGGTGTTCTCATGAGTGGAGGAAATGGAGCAGTCCCCACTGCTGCCGCCGGTGGGCAGGCGCACACCGCGCAGCAGGTCGGGCAGCTCCGCCGGGCGCGAGGCTTGATGGTTCTGAATGTCGTGCTGAACTCGGTGTCGAACATCATCGAGCGGATAGCCCTGTCGCTGGTACCGCCGGTTGCGGTGACCTCAGTAGAGGTATGGACGACTACCACGATCTCGCTGCTGCTTCGGTTGGTCCAGACCAGTAGCGCTCCAGCTACAGAGGCTGTCGACACAGGCCGGAATTCGTCAGCTGGGCTGTGGTACTTCGCGGTTGCCGGGATTTTGGGGCATGTGATCGGGAGCTACAGCTTCCTCACAGCGGCAAAGACCGGCGGGGTCGGGTTCGCGGTGGCCATAGCGCAGACCTGGAGCCTATG
>CAYZHL010000112.1:1290-6336 GCA_964478095.1 uncultured Clostridia bacterium
CTGGCGCTTCGCGAGAGAGGCAGTCGTCGTCTGGTGATAGGCCTGCCCGTCGCAATGGTTGGAATCGTCCTCATCTCCACTCAACACCAGAGCTTCTCGGACCTATTCGGATCTGCGTCGTCACATGTGTCTTCCGCCATCCCCTGGGCCATACTTGCCTCGCTGTGCTGGGCAGGATCTTCGGTCCTGATTAGGCGGGGTCTTTCCAGAGGAGCCGACTCGCGGATTGGATTCGTAGTTCAGTACTTGACGGCATCCATGTTTCTGGCGATCAGGGCATTCATAGACCCGGCGCCGCTCACAGCTCTGAGCCTGGCCCGGGTGGCTCTGATCGCGTCCGCAGGCTTCCTGGCAGGGGCGTTGGCCATGGGTTTCATGTACAAGGCGCTAGCCATCTGCCCCATATCCAGTGTTATGCTGATTAACGCGTTGTATCCTGCTATCGTAAACATCCTGTCATGGGCCATACTCGGCGAGTCAATCACAGCTAGAGGGATCGTTGGGATACTGCTGGTTACGTCTTCGTGCGTGTGGACTCAGGCCGACAACAACTGAGGCTGTCGGCGCAAAAGATGTGTTGTGGGGGTTGGCCGCGTCGATGAACACGTGCAGCGCTCGTTTGCACTCTGAGGAAAGGAAGACGGCGCTCATCGCTCTTCTGCCGTCGCTGGTGGTTTTCGCTCTCTTCACTGTCTACCCAGTCATATACTCGCTATACTTGAGTTTCTTCGACTGCTCGCTACTGGGAGGTCCCCGGACGTTCGTGGGGCTCGGCAACTACGCCAAGATGTTCGCGAACGCAGACTTCAGGGTATCGATGGCTAACACTGTGAAATACGCTGTAGGCACAGTTCCTGTCGGGGCAGCGCTGTCGATGCTCGCGGCAGTTCTTCTCAATCAGAAGATCAGAGGCCGCGGCTTCTACAGAGTGGCCTACTTCATGCCTGTAGTCACATCCATGGTGGCTGTGGCTATAGTGTGGACGTGGATGTTCGATCCGTACTACGGCCTTTTCAACGCGCTCCTGGAGAAAATGGGTATCAACGGGCCTGCGTGGCTCGCCGACGCGCGCTGGTCGTTGCCTGCCGTTATCATCTTGGGCATATGGAAGAACCTTGGGTACAACATGGTGATCTTCCTAGCCGGCCTGCAGGACGTGCCCACTGAGTATTACGAAAGCGCCGAGATCGACGGAGCGGGCGCATGGCAGAAGTTTCGCTATGTGACGATGCCGCTGATGCGCGGTTCAATCGGGTTCGTGCTCATTATGAGCACGATCAAGTCGTTTCAGGTTTTCGGGCAGGTGTACGTCATGACGGGCGGCGGGCCGATGAACTCTACCATGGTCCTGGTCTACTACATATACAGGCAGGCGTTTGAGTTCTACAGGAGTGGGTATGCCTCGGCTGTTGCGTGGTTCCTGTTTGCCGTGATACTTGTTCTCACCATACTTCAAAAAGCATTTCTCAAAGCTGAGAACTGACGAGAGGGCGAGGTGCAGCAGCGATGCCAGTAACCGTGACAAACAACAGAGCTGCCGAGGCCATCCGCGCAAGGCGCAGGCGTGTTCTGACGAAAACCGCGGGCCTTGGGCTCGTGCATATAGTCCTTATTCTGGGCGCCATATTCATGGTGCTTCCCTTTGTGTGGATGCTGCTTACGTCTTTCAAGGACAGAAGCGAGGTGTTCACATACTCGATCCAGTGGTTGCCGTCGCGGATCAACCTCGAAGGTTACCGCGAGGTGTGGTCCGAGATACCTTTTGCGCGCATGTACCTGAACAGCTTCATCGTGGCCATATCGGTCACCGTGTGTCAGCTGGTTACGAGCGCCCTGGCGGGGTACGCCTTCGCCCGACTCGACTTCCCGGGCAGGGATGTAGTTTTCATGATATACCTCTCGGCAATGATGATCCCGCACCAAGCTACCGTAATCCCGTCTTTCCTTCTGATGCGCAAGTTCAACATGGTAGACCGGTATACCTCGCTTATACTGCCTTTCGCCGCCGGCCCATTCGGAGCGTTCATGCTGCGGCAGTTCTTTATGAGCATGCCGAGATCGCTGGAGGAAGCGGCGATTATCGATGGTTGTTCTCGGTTTGGCGTTCTAAGGAGTGTAGTATTGCCTCTGTGCAAACCTGCGCTGGTCACGCTCGGGCTATTCCAGTTTATGTTCTCGTGGAACGACTTCATGTGGCCGCTGATCGTAACGAACAAGATGTCTATGAGGACGCTCCAAGTCGGTCTGGCCCTGCTGCGCGCGGAGGTCTCGACCGAATGGCCAATGCTCATGGCAGCCACAGTCATGGCAACGGTTCCAATACTCGTGGCCTTCCTGGCTGCACAGAGGCAGTTCATTGAGAGTATCGCGTTTACCGGCCTGAAGTACTGAGGATGCTGTTGTATTCGCATACGGAAGGAGGGTAGTTGCCGTTGGATCCCGATGGCCGCAGGTTGTTGACCTCGGCGCCAAGGGTACTAATCTACGAAGGGAGCTAAACTCAATGAGACTAAAACGGATGGTCATCTCTTGCCTGGCTGTTGTGACGCTTCTGGCACTCTGTGTTGGCTCCATGGTGGCGGCGCCCGCCAAGATCAAGTTGACGTACTGGCATTTCCTAGGCGGCGACATGGGAAAACGTCATGAGACCCTGATCAAGGAATTCAACAAGGCCAACCCCGACATTGAGGTGGAGTCGCTCTACTCGGGCAACGCCTGGACTATGCGGGACAAGCTGCTGGCTGCGGTTGCCGGCAAGCAGCCTCCGGATGTATCGATGATAGACCAGTTCTGGGCGGCTCAGCTCGCGTCGACCGGAGCGATCATCAAGATGCAGACGCTGATAGATGGGCCCGACGGAATCGACAAGGCTGATGTGAACAAGACTGCCTGGATGACGGCTACCGTAGACGGCGAGATATGGACCATGCCTTACGCCATGAGCAATATCGTACTGTACTACAACAAGGATATGTTCAAGGCTGTGGGGCTGGACCCGAATAAACCCCCGACTACCTGGGGCGAACTAGTCGATTACGCGAAGAAACTGACTCGCGACGTGAACGGCGACGGTAAGGTCGACGAGTGGGGCCTGTCATTCCCCATTCAGGCCGGCACTGGGACCGTCTACTACTACATTACATTCCTGTGGCAGGCAGGCGGAGAGCTCTACAATGCCGACTACACCAAGGCAGTGTTCAACAGCCCTGCCGGCGTAGAGGCGCTTCAGTTCTGGATGGACCTCGTGCACAAGCACGGCGTAGTGCCCCTGGCTCCGCCCGCCGAAGGGTTCACGGTGGGCAGGATCGCGATGGAGCTCGCCAGCTCGTCGACGCTCGAAACCCGGCAGGCCAAGTGCAAGTTCCCCATTGGCGTGGCGCACATCCCCGCGGGCAAGAACAAGGTGACGGGAGTCGGCGGGAACAACCTGGCCATATTCAAGAACACTTCGGCTAAAGAGGCTGCCGCCTGGAAGTTCGTGAAATGGATGACCAGCGCCGAGATGAACCTCAAGTGGAGCACCATGACTGGCTACACGCCGCTTCGGGATTCCGTCGTGAACTCGCAGGGCTATAAGGATTACCTCAAGGCCAACCCGGAAGTGGCCACAATGGCAGCGCAGATGGCCGTCGCCAGGCCTCGCCCGAACAACGAGACGTACCCTGAGGTGTCGCGCATTCTTGGGCTGGCCGTGGAGAAGGCTCTGTTCTCGAAGGCCGATCCCAAGAAGCTTCTGGATGAGGCTGCCGTGGAGTCCAACGAGTACATCAAGTCCATCACCGGCAAGTAGGGTAAGCCGCCGAGGCACAGCGGCAGGTATCGACTGACAGGACAACCTGGTTCCGGGCGCGCCTGGGCGATCCGGGAACGGCGCCCGGAACCATCATTCGGAATCGTGGAAGTGAGACATGCATGTATTTTGGCACAACAACGATGGTTTTCTACTCGAAACCGCTTGACGAGGCAATTGCAGCCATATCCAGATGCGGATTTGACTACGCGGAGCTGTGGATGGACCAAGTATGGCGCGAGTTCCCGGAGCGCCCCGCGAACGCCGTCCGCGCCATACTGGGCAGGCACGGCATGAAGGCTACGGTCCACTGCCCGATCATGGACGTCAACATCGCGTCGCCCAATGCCGGAATCAGGAACGAATCCATTGACCAACTCCTTGACTGCATTGAGTTCGCCCAGCACATAGATGCGCGGCTCGTGGTTGTGCACCCCGGCAGGCGATTTTCGCTCAAGGAGTCAATCGAGGAGCACTGGGCAGCGCAGGTCGGGGCGCTTGGCTGTGCGTTCGACAGAGCAGAGCATCTGGGCGTGATTTTGGCTCTGGAGAACATGGAGATAGACAAGGAAATAGCGTCGGTTAGGGATTACCCCGACATGTTTAGGGTCATCGATGATTGCGGCGTACCCGACCTCAAGATCACGCTGGATACCGCGCACATGCGCGATACCCAGGTCATATTGCGGTTCATTGACAAGCTTGGCCCGAGGATCGCTCACGTGCACGTGAGCGACGCTACGGATAAGGCCCTCCACCTCCGAATAGGCCAGGGGATGCTGGACTTGCCGGCTATAGTGCGCGCTCTCGAAGATCATAGGTTCGCAGGTGTATACTCGCTTGAGACCTTCATACCAGGCGACGAAGAGGCTCTGGCGGAAGAACGGCGGAGGCTGGCCGGCCTGTTCGCCTGAGGCCAGCATGGCGCGGCGGGAGGAGGATGTGTGTGATGGAAACGATGAAGGCAGCGGTCCTAGTTGGGCCGCGCAAGATAGAGGTCCAGGAGAAGGAGATACCGTCTGTCGGGCCCAACGAGGTGCTCGTCAATGTGAAGGCTTGCGGGATATGTAGTTTCGAGAGACGTCTTTTCACCGGAGAGAAGTGCATAGGCTATCCAGTAGTTCCGGGGCATGAGGCGTCCGGCGTGGTTGTGCAGGCGGGAGAGGCTGTCAGGCGACCGCTCGCGCCCGGAACCCGAGTGGCGCTTGACCTCCTGAACAGGTGCGGCGAATGCGAATTCTGCCGAACCGGCAGGG
>CAYZHL010000112.1:6493-7917 GCA_964478095.1 uncultured Clostridia bacterium
GGCGAATGCGCGGTTTGCCGGGACGGTGTTGGTGTACGGTGTCGGCCCCATGGGGATGCTCCATGTCATCGTGGGAAAAGCCATGGGCCTCGAGGTGGGCGTGGTCGATCCCGACCCTGCGCGCAGAGAGATCGCGGAGTCGCTGGGCGCAAGATTCGCGGTGGCGCCCGGCCCCGATGAGGAGCTCAAGCCGGTCGTAACAAACGGTTTCGGGGCGGCCCCCGATATCATCATCGTCACCGCTCCGGTTTTACAGGCGGCTCAGTCGGCGTGTGCCCTGGCGGGCAATGCCTCCAGGATAGTGCTGTTCGGCATGTTCCCCAAGGGCACAATGATGGACACGGATCCCAACAAGATACACTACTCAGAGCTCACGGTAATGGGCTCAGAAAGCCGTACGCCCCTGGACTTCCACACCGCGGTTTGCGCCATAACCCGAGGCATCGTCGATGTGAAGCCCATGGTCTCCAAGGTCGCGCCGCTCGACCAGGTCGAGCAGGCGCTTTCGGAGGCGCCGTCGGTCGATACGATGCGGGTCGTGCTTTCGCTCAATCAATGACTGATATTCGATAAGCGGAAGGTGTGGTAGTCTTGATAGGCAAGCATTTGAGAATGAAGTCACTCATCAACCCGGCGACCGGGCGTACAGTGATTGTGGCCATGGACCATGGTCAGATAATTGGGCCGGCGCAGGGCCTGGAGCGCCCGCTTGACGCGTTCCGGCGCGTTGTTCACGGCAGGCCGGACGCTATTCTGACCACACGCGGCATGGTGGAGCACGGCTTCGAGGCGCTGGACTCGGGCGTGGGCCTGATAATCCGCATTACCGGAGGCTTCACTGTGCTAGGAGGCAGGTTCGAGGAGGCTATGATCAGCTCGGTGACGCACGCGCTCAAGCTTGGCGCAACGGGAGTGGCCGTGACTGTCAAGTTCGGCCATGAGCGTGAAGACGAGTTTACGCGCCAGGCCTCGCTGGTTGCCGACGACTGCTATGACTGGGGTATGCCGCTCATGACCGAGGTGTGGCCGGCCGGCAAGAATGTGAGCAAGCCGTCGGATCTTGCCGCCGTCAAGCTGGGCGCCCGTGCGGCGGCTGAATACGGAACCGACATAGTCAAGACATACTACCCCGGCACCGAGGAAGGCTGTGCTGAGGTGGTGGCGGGCTGCCCGGCGCCGGTGGTGGTGTTGGGCGGCGAGAAGGCCGACGCTCCGATCGACACGTTCCGCATGGTTGAGTCGGCGATCAGGGCGGGCGCTGCTGGTGTGGCCATGGGGCGCAACGTGTGGGGTCAACCGGACCCGACAAGGATGATCGAAGCCCTGCGCGGCATCGTTCATGATGGATGGAGCGCAGACCAGGCAGATAGTTACTTCGGAAGGCAGGGTTGATGTGTGGGCAAGGTTGAAGGGGCCTGTCTCCT
>CAYZHL010000113.1:0-3485 GCA_964478095.1 uncultured Clostridia bacterium
CTTTAGGCCCGACACCGCCGAAGCCCGTTTGACCCCACTCCCAGAAAACCCCGTCTGGAGTTAGGGCGGCACTGAAACTCGGCCCACACACGAGCGCCGAGACGGGACCCAGTCCGACTACCTGAACCGGAACGTTACTGTCTTCACGCGTTCCGTTGCCTAGCTCTCCATAGCGGTTTTGCCCCCATGCCCACACAGTGGAATCTCGCCTAGCGGCAAGGCTGTGATTCGATCCCGCGGCAATCGATACAACATCATCTACGCCGGTCGTCTGGACGGGACGCGGACGGTTGGTCCGTGAACCATCGCCAACCTGACCATTGTCGTTGAGTCCCCACGCCCATACAGTCCCGTCGTGCTTCAGCGCCATACTGTAGCGGTACCCGGCAGCAATAGCGATCACACCGTCGAGGCCGACCACTTGGACGGGCGTGTTCCGCGTTTTCAGCGTTCCGTCTCCCAGCTGTCCATAGCTGTTGTCGCCCCACGTCCATACGGTGCCATCCTTCTTCAGCGCCATGCTATGCGCTGACCCGCAGGAGATGACGGCAACATCCGTGAGGCCGTGAACCTGCGCTGGAATGGGCCCGGAGCGAGCGGCGCCGTTCCCCAGTTGGCCACAGCGATTGTCGCCCCATGCCCACACAGTGCCATCATCCGCAAGCCCCATGCTATGCTGACTGCCCGCGGCAATAGCCATGATGCCGTCAAGCCCGGCAATCTGTATCGGAACGGCGTGGGCTGTGTATCCCTTCGTACATCCAGTCTGACCCACCTCGTTTGAGCCCCAACCCCAGACTGTACCGTCGTTCTTCAGGGCGAGGCTGTGCTCAGAGCTTGCAGCAACAGCCATTATGCCGCGGAGTCGCGTCAACTGGCTAGGTTTGCTGGCACTCCCGGCCCATCGCCATACGGTTCCATCAGCGCCCACAGCGAGAGCTCTGTAATTGGCGCATGATATCTGCTTCAGCGCGCTTGATCCGACGGCCACGGGACGCCCGACGAGACGCATGTATTCGGTGGGCACTTGCACACGCCTTTCCTCTGGATCAAACACGAAGCCCTTTTGGAAGGGGAGCACATCAGCGGTAACGCCTTCTGCGAGCAGCATGCGCCATGTCCCATCCGACAAGCTTTCCACTTCAGCAAGGATTACGCCGCTGTCAACATCCCAGGCCGAAATGACGACTCCCTCGATGCCTGCGTCATTTGCGTCGACCACCCTACCTGACGGAGAGTCTGCCAAAGTCACCTGCACTACATCTGAGTAGCTTGAGTGATGGTCGTCCCGTGCGGCCCCGGAGTCGCCTTCGCGATAGGCTCTCACCCTGTAATAGTAGGTCACGCTGGGTTGAGCGTCGAATGTGTGTTCGTAGGACAATTCGCCTCCCTTGACCACTGCGATCTGCTTGTAGTCGGCATCGGCCCCCATTGATCGCTCCACCTTGAACCCAGAGTTCAGTCTGTTAGTGTAGTCCCAGTACAAGAGCACGCCGGCGCTGTTCGCTCTGAATACTCTCAGGTTGGACGGAACTGCCAGCACCATGGCCAAAGCGACGTTGGAAGCATGGCCTTCGGTTAGGGCAGGGTTGCCTTTGTCGAATCGATACACGCGATACTCGTATACCTTGTCCGGCTCCACATCGCGATCACTCCACCTCACAGAATCGGAGCACACAGCAGGGTCCTCTCTCAGTTCGCGGATATCGCGCCAGTCGCCGCCGCGGTCCTTGCGCTGAATCCTAAAGCCCGCTTCGCCTGCCTCCGCAGTCTGCGCGCAAGTCCACGCCAGCTCGACCTCGCCGGAAGACGCCGCGGTGGCTGTCAGCACAATGGGAAAGGCAAGCCTTCGCAACGCCTCTCTAGCAACTTTCACCTCCGAGTTTCTCACAGAATAATCGAACGCCGTCTTGCCTTCATTCGACCTGAGCCCAGCATCGGCGCCGGAGGCCAGCAGTGCATCGATGATCTTGGGATCCTTCGCCTGTGATGCGGCCCACATTAGGGGGGTCAGGCCCGAGCTATCGCGCGCATTCACATCGGCCCCCGCTGACACGAGCACCCCAATTGCGGCCGGATCCTCCCGCAGCATCATCAGCGGCGTTATCCCTCTCTTGTCCTTCGCATTCACATCCGCCCCCGCCTCCGCCAGTATCCCGACCACCTGTGCCCGGAATCCGTTCGAAGCCGCCGCCCGCATAAGCGGCGTCCGGCCCTCCCCATCTCTTGCTTCCACATCGGCTCCCGCTGCGATGAGAATGCTGATGACCTCGGGGCTCTTGCAGGACTGCGCTGCGCTTAGCAGCGCCGAAGTGATCTCGCCCGCGCCGATGCCGGCGCCTGTTCCGAAATGTATGAGCGCCCTGACGACTTCGTAGTTATCGTTGAACCTCGCCGCTGTCTGCAAAGCCCGACCGGCAGGTCCGGCGCCCAGCTCCATGAGCGCCACGTGGATCTTCAAGTTCTTGTTATAGCAAGCTGCCGCCACCAGCGTTGTCATCCCATCATTGCCCTTTGCATTGACGTCCGCGCCCGCTGCCGCCAGCGCCCTGATCACCTCCGGATTCCTGCTTTCGCGCGCAGCCGCCAAAAGCGGCGTTGAGTCGACCTTAGCGCCCAGTTCCACAAGGGCCCTCACTATCTCGGCATTTTCGTTATGCTGAGCGGCGTTCGTGAGCGGCGATGCGCCATACCTGCCCTTTCCATTCACATCAGCGCCCGCCTCCACAAGCGCCCTGATCACTTCCGGGTCCGTGCTGGACTGGGCTGCAATCCCCAACACTGTCTCCTTGTACCTGTCCTTCGCGCCGATATCTGCGCCGGCCTTTGTGAGCGCCCTGATAACCTCGGGGTTGCTGCCGCGTTGCACCGCCCTGATCAGTACAGTCTCGCCGCTGTTGTTGACAGCATTAGGGTCGGCGCCTGCTTCGAGAAGCAGTGTGACGATTTCCAGCGAGTCCGGCACATTGCCAAATGCCGTGGTCAACACAGCGTCGCCGTTTTTCCCTCGTGCGTTCACATCGGCGCCCACACTGATGAGCATCTTGACGACCTCGAGGCCGTAACCGCCACTGATTGCATTCATCAGTGGCGTAGCACCGGTATCGTCCGTCGAATTCACGTCCGCCCCTGCCTGGGCAAACAGGCTGACGACCCTCGAATCCAGCAACGCCTCGGCAATCCCGGGATCGTTCATGCGCTTCGCCGCTTCCATCAACAGCGTTGTCCGGTCGCCCGTTTGCGCGCCTGCTTCGGCCACTTGGGAGAGAAGAACCTTTAGGATCTCTTTGTTTGAGTAACGGGCTGCCTCTATCAGGAGCCTCTCGCCGCTGCCCTTCCCACCCGCGTGTATGTCGGCGCCGGCCGCGTCGGGCTCGCCGATGCGCTCGCGCTTGGCGTCGCCGTCGGCTGAGCGGTTGCGGTTGACGATACGGTCTGCGTCGGTGACGCAGTGGGCGTCGCGGGAGCCGACGCTACGCGTGTCG
>CAYZHL010000113.1:3495-7871 GCA_964478095.1 uncultured Clostridia bacterium
CCGGCGCCAAGCAGTGCCTTGACGACTGCCGGACCACCAGCGGTGCTGAACTGCACTGCTTTCATCAGCGATGTCCCACCGTAGTTGTCTACCGCATTCACGTCAGCCCCTGCCGCTACGAGAGCCGCGAAAGCCTCTGAATTCCAGCCGTACCCCGCTGCCCACATCAGTGCAGTTCGGCCGTACCTATCCTTTGCATTCACGTCGGCCCCAGCTTCCACAAGTAGCCTGAACGTCTCGGGGTTCCAGGCGTAGGCCGTCACCCATGCCAGCGGTGCCCGGCCATCTCTCGACTTCACGTTAACATCGGCGCCTGCCCGGACGAGCGTCTCAATGACTTCCGGCGATACCCCTCGCCGCACCAACCGTAGCCGTCCCTTGCGTTCACATCGGCGCCGGCGGCTAGCAGATCGCGCACTTGCGCGACAGTCCATTTTCGGTCAAGAGGAAGCAGCGAAGGCTGTGAAGCAGCAGCCGAATACGACAAAACGGCCAGCAATACCATGCAGATTGTCATACCTCTCTTCAATACCGTGCCCGCCCTTCCTACAGCAATCCATGGCTTTGCCTTGTTGACCCATTCGATCCGAACAGGTTTTGTCCTGCCGGCAGTTGGGATTCGCCTTCAGAAGGTGGAAACCCAGTAGTGGCGAATTATGGGGGCAGAAGTTGATGGAGGTCCGATGATGAGACGAAGTCTGTCAGTCGCTATTGCCCTTATGTTGATCCTCGCCGGCGCGCTTGGAAGCCTGTCGCGGTACGTCGGCGCGGCTCAGGGCAACTCCTCGGATACCGCTCCGACTGAGCATCCCTGGGGGCTCAAGGCGTTCAGAAGCTCCCTCAACGCCGAAAGTGAGCACGTCTACCTGGAAATAGTCGACAACAGGACGCTCAGGGTCTCGGGAAGAAGCGCTTTGGGCAAGATCGGTTTTGACCTGCAGGTGGTAGGAAGAGAGTGGCGCAACAAGCTGATCGTAGGATCGTCCGAGCGCGCGTTTGATCGATCGGACAGATCCTACAGCGGAGTGTTCAACCTAGCCGATAACCCCATTGACGATCTCTACGAGGTTCAGCTCAGCTTCAGAAATGAGCGCGGCTCTACGTCATCGGCATTAGTGCCGCGCAACCTCCTTCTGAAGTACAGAGCCGGGAACGTGTTTTTCCTACCTTCGCCTGCATATGAGGATAACTGCGTGGCCTATGCCGAAAGCTCCCAGGTGGACCCCGGCGGGTGCCTGGCAGTCGGTATCAGCGATCCCGGGCAGAGGGCCGAAGTTAAGTCGCTGGCCAATACCATAGTCGCAGGGGTCTCCAGCGACTACGAGCGACTTCTGTGCATCCACGATTGGGTGGCGGAGAACATCTTCTACAACTGGGACGGCTATCGTTCGGGCGACTACGGCGATACGAGCATACCCGGCATTCTGAGTACAAAGATAGCGGTGTGCTCAGGCTATGCTAGGCTGACCGAAGCGCTTCTGAGGAGTGTAGGGATACCCTCAAGGGTGATAAACGGTCATGCGCTCGGAGCCCGCACAGATGGTGGGGCATACTGGGACAGTATTGAGCATGCGGATTGTGTGGATATGACCAATCACGCCTGGAACGAGGCATATGTCGACGGCAGATGGGTCATCATGGATGTCACGTGGGATAGCCTTAACAAGTTCGTCAACGGCAAATTCATCAAGGGAGGCGTGCACCACAGCTTTTTCGATATGACCCTGGAGTCCCTGTCACTGACTCACCGGATCCGGTTTTCTTCTTAGGCTCCTCTGCAGTTCGGCTCGGATCGCAGCCTACGAACGATCTGAGCAGGTGATAGCCAACGCAATGAGCGATCCGGCGGGCCCTTACGAGAAGCGCCCGCCTCCGCACTCATTGCAGCTGTGCTCGAAACAGGCTGTGACAAGCTCTACCAGAACGGAAGTACCTGCCCCGGTACGGACCTGCTTCTCCTAGTTCCATCTCCCAACTGGCCATGGTCATTCGAGCCCCGGATCCACAGCGTGAGGTCATCTCTCACAGCTAGGCTGTGCAATCCGCCGGCGTCAATGCTCTCGATCCCTGAGAGCCCAAACACCTGCACCGGCGTAAGGCTATCGGCTGTCGTTCCGTTTCCCAACTGACCGTAGCTGTTGTCGCGCCACGCCTGCACGGTGCCGTCAGCCCTCAGGGCTACGGTAGGATGTCCTCCGGCTGCAGCCTGCAGAACGCCGCCTGTTCCCTCAGAAACGGGGCGGGCCGTGAAATAAGCGGCAAGGCGCATCCTCGGATATTGCAGACGAGGTCTGCCGGCGGAAAGACATTCTCCTGACAGAATCCGATAACCGCTCTGAGCGTTACGCTCTCCTCATCACCATCCCCGTGGATGGCAGCATTCCCAGGCGCGCGTAGAAAGGCTGCACATCCGGGTCGCACATCACATCCACCATGTAGAGTCCGTTCAGCTTGTGGAGCAGACGTCTCGCCAGTTCAGTGCCGATGCCCTGTCCACGATAGTCAGGCAGCACCTCAAGCAACGGGATGTAGGCCGCCAGAACCCCGTCGCTGATGGCGGTGATGAACCCCACCACGCGATCGACAGCGGCACCCGGGGTCGCGTGATCATCTGGCGCTGGATTGGTATCCAGGGCTTCGGGGTTTGGGCCGCCGTCCAACGCCAGCACCACGTGGTCGCTCCTCCGTAGCAACTCGAGGTGCTCCTCAGGCGATACCGAGCGGCGCCAGCCCTCGAAGAAGCCAAGTAGCATATCGAGCTGGATTCCATCAGGGCTATCAACGTACCGGATCATGCGATCACCTCCATTCGCCCAGTGCTATCCGCATCGCTGGACAATATGCTCCACCGAACCCCTCACCGAAGACATCTATCCAGCCGTCATCGCTCACAAACGAGTCCAGGTCCGTTACCAGATAGACAGTATCGTAGTCCTGAAACGCGCCCTTAGGCGCGCTGATATAGATGCACCAACCGCTGGGGCTAGGGCTCGACTGACCTCGCTCTTCCAGCTAGATCGCATCTTCCAATGCTCTGTGCACAACTTCCAGCACAAACCCAGCCTCTTCGATGGCTTGATCTGCATCCGACAACTCATATTCCGCGGTAGGCACAAAATCCTCGGCGCCGTAGAAGCTAAGCTCGCGTTCCTTTCGTAGTCTCTTTGAAATACTGCGGATTCTCGGCATGTGGTCGCGAATAGTCGGCGGCAGCAGATCCGCGTTGTCCCCAAGAGTCCGGCCAACATCGTGAGCTTTCGGCACTTCGATTCCGGCAGCGCGAAGCAGAGCCTGGAGGGCCAGTTCCACCACGCTCTGGGCTTCCCGAACAACGTCGGAGTACGCCTTTCGCTCGCGATAGAACCCGAGAGCTTCCAGCCGCACCGAAGCTTTCTCCAAGTAAGCCAGAGTCAACTTATCACTCTTCACAACCTAACACCTCCCAGGAATCGGTTGGTACGCCACTCCCACGTGTTGTTCTGCCTGACACGATAGGCTCCTACTCCTTTGAGAAGCGCCGAGGCAGAACTGATGATCCGGCCAATGATCCCCTCCGGATCCCACACAACCACATGGTGAACCACCAGATCGTAGTAGACTGGCTGCATCATGACGTGGATGCGGGGCGCCATAGGCATACGAACCGTAGAGAACTATCCGTTCGGGATTATACCCCAAGCGAATTCGTTCTGTAATCCGATCGATCATCGTCTGAGTGTATGCGCTCGCGTCTACCATATCCGCACACCTCCTGGCTCCCTCATGGTCTGCCTACAGGAGCCCCCCCCTCTCTCAAAGCCCTCCCTGAGACGCAACATGCTTTCGCGCCTAGCGAATGCTTCGATGTCCATCACCACCAGGTCACCTTCGCCGCTCTCGGTCGGGTACATGGATTCTCCCGAACGCTTGCAGAGCTCGGATATGCTATTGCACTCCCTCCAAATCGCCGCGGACGGCTTGATATGGATCATCTGGACCACTTCATCCGATAGCATCATAGCATGCTTATCATATCATGCTGGGATCGCGACGAGTCCAATCGGATCTGTAATACCAGAACCTTCACGATCATGGCCCGAATAGCACGTGCGCCCACCTAAGTAGCGGAGGAATGGGGCTGGACGCCGCATGCCAGTGCAAGAAAGGGGTCTTGATGGCTATGAACGTGACAACTGATGGCGTTGCCTTGGGCCTGCTAGACCAGAAGCTCCGAAGTCGCCCGCCCGAGACAACCGGAAACTGCGCGTGGCGTTCTTCTGTGCCTGAGCGGGGTTCTGGGGCATCCTGTTCGTTTTGAATGGACTCCTCGAAAAACCGTGCTCTTTTCTCATATGTTCGCTAACACCCTGCTATAGGCAGGCAATATGACAGTGAAC
>CAYZHL010000114.1:0-2830 GCA_964478095.1 uncultured Clostridia bacterium
CCGACACCGGTTTCGTGTTCTGGGAATACTCAGTGCATGAACTGCATGCAGCGATGCAGCGTGCCCTGGCGGTGTTCCGAGACCCTGAAGCGATGCTCGCCCTGCGCATACGATGCATGATAGCTGACTATTCGTGGGGGCGGTCAACCCACGATTACCTTGCGATGTACCATGAGATTGCACCGGCGCGCTAGCGATGCCGTAGGCGTGACCGGTTGAGATTCTGTGCTGAAGAGGTGAGCCAATGTCCGAACTAAGGAAGGACCCCATCACCCGCAGGTGGGTGATCATCGCAACGGAGAGAGCCAAGAGACCAAGCCAGCTCTCAAGCCCAAGCCCGGTAACCCCTCCGGACATGCCTGCGCGTGATCCTAAGTGCCCGTTCTGCGAGGGCAATGAGGCGATGACCCCGCCGGAGGTGGCAGCCTACAGGCATGCAGGCAGTCAGCGTGATACGTCCGATTGGTGGATAAGGGTGATCCCCAACAAGTTCTCGGCGCTCGATCCCGATACGCCACTGGAGCGGATAGGCGAAGGCATGTACGACATGGCTACCGGGTTCGGCGTGCACGAGGTGATCGTCGAGTCGCCGCGGCACAATCACACCTGGGGGACGGCGACCGACAGGGAGTTCGAGGAGATCTTCTGGTCGTATCGTGACAGGCTGATCAACCTCATGCGCCATCCGTCTCTGCGCTATGTGCTCATATTCAAGAACTACGGCAAGGAGGCAGGCGCGTCGCAGCCGCACGGCCATTCGCAGCTGATCGGTCTGCCTGTGGTGCCCAAGCGCGTGCTGGAGGAGCTGGAGAGCTCCGAAGACTACTTCCGTTACAAGGAACGCTGCCCACTGTGTGATGTGATCAGGCAGGAGCGCGCAGACGGCAGGCGCATTATCCATGAATCGGAGCATTTCGTGGCGTTCGCGCCGTATGCGTCTTACCTGCCGTTTCAGATCATGATCATGCCCAAGCACCATGATCCCTTCTTTGAGCGAATGGAGAAGAGCCAGTTCATGGACCTTGCGCGGGTGTTCAGGCGTGTGTTCTGGGCGCTTGCCCAGGTGCTGGGCGACCCCCCGTTCAACTGCGTGCTTCATACCACGCCTCCGGCGTCTGCGGGAGACGAACGCTACAACCACTGGCATTTCGAGATCGTGCCGCGCCTGACTAAGGTGGCCGGGTTCGAGTGGGGTTCGGGCTTCTACATCAACATAGCCACCCCGGAAGACGCCGCCGAAGCCCTGCGCGCCAAGATCAACGAATGTGATGAGGCGGAGTGCCCCGCGACGGAGGTCGAAGTGAAGTAGGACGGGCGCCCGGATAGGGTGAGCGACAACAGGACGAGCGACATCAGGACCAGCGACAAGAGGACGGACAACAAGACGTAGGAAACGGCCGGCGGCCGTTCGCGCTGACTGTGTGACCTCCACGTCAGCAGCAGTGCGATGGCCGCCGGTTTCTCTATGGTGTTCGAGAATGATACTCGGTAAGCTATTTGCAGCTGCGTTACGCCGCCCGCTTCGCCTGTGCGCCCGGGCCCTTCGGCGGCTGAGTGCTTTGGGTCTTGAGCCGTATGGTCTGAGTGACGAACGCGCATACCATCAGCGCGACGCCGATGATGTCAGTAGTGACGCTGGGGTCTATCAACAGCAGGCCCGCCGCGATGAACATGATCCGTTCCCACCAGGGTGAGTAGGTCCGGAGCCATCCTGCGACCCCTGCGCCGATGGCTATCATCCCGACGAACGATCCGATAGCGACCCTGATGGTATGCAACCAGGACGGGTTCAGCAGCAACAAGTCAGGGCTGTATACGAAGAAATACGGCACCAGGAAGGCCGCAATCGCCAGTTTTGTCGCGTCGATGCCGGTCTTGTACGGATCGGCCTTGGCGATGCCTGCGCCCGCAAAGGCGGCCAGCGCCACAGGGGGCGTGATGTCCGCCACAATGCCGAAGTAGAACACGAACATGTGCGCCGCGATCGGGGCGATCGGCACTCCGTTGATTGCCAGAGCAGCCAGGGCCGGCGCCGCGATTGTCGATGTGATGATGTAGTTGGCAGTGGTCGGGACGCCCATACCCAGTATGATCGATGTGATCATCGTGAAGAAGAGCGTCAGGATCACGCTGCCGCCCGACAGATCGACCAGGCCGGTGGCGAGCTTCAGACCTATGCCGGTGAGGGTCACTGTGCCGGCGATTATGCCTGCGCCTGCGCACGCCACTGCCACGCCGACTGCTCCCCTGGCGCCAGTCTCCAGCACGCCGAGTAACCCTTTCAGGCTAACCTGCGGCTCGCCCGTAAGCGCCCGGCTGAGGAAGAACATGCCTGCTGCGTACACGATTATCGCCTGTGTGCCGGCGCCTATCGCCAGCATGTACACGGCGCCAATCACCGGCAGGATGAACTGAGCCGCTTCCGAAACCTTGGCGAACTGGCCTCCGCGTTCCATCGGATCGCCTCCGGCGGCGATTCGCAGCGCTCCGTGATACACAACCGGCGGCGCCGCGGCCAGTAGCATGGCGTGCCACAGGGGGATCGTGAGGAACTCGCCCAGCGCGAACGCGCCTGCAACAAATGCGATGATTACCCCGGTAATCCGGTCGAACGGGGTGTAGTCGGATCTGTCCTCACCGTCGGCGGCCACTACTTCCTTCTTGAGCACCCCGGCCAGCACCGCCAGGATGATCCCATACAAGGCGGCCTTGGTGGGAGTGCGCCCCGTGGTGAGGAAGAAGATCATGCCGATGATGGGCAGGATCAGCTGCCCGCGCTCGCGCATGACCCGCCAGAAACTGGGCACGAGTTCCTTGGGAAGACCCTTAA
>CAYZHL010000114.1:2917-3146 GCA_964478095.1 uncultured Clostridia bacterium
CGGCATGATCTGACCGCCTGTGGAGGCGGCGGCCTCGACGGCGCCTGCGAACTCAGGCCGGTAGCCCAGGCTCTTCATCATAGGAATCGTGAAGCTGCCGCTCCCCACGGTGTTGGCAACAGAGCTGCCCGAAACCGTGCCTTCCAGCGCAGACGTAAACACCGCCACTTTGGCCGGTCCGCCGCGCTGCTTGCCTGCGACTGCATTGCCCAGGTCGATGAAGAAACGG
>CAYZHL010000114.1:3235-4322 GCA_964478095.1 uncultured Clostridia bacterium
TGGTCAAGCGTTCAAAGGATGCCCCGCGGTGCCGCAAAAAGCCCGGCATCTGCTTGCCGAAGTAGGCATAGAGCAGGCACACGCACAGTATGATCACAATGGGTAGCCCTACCACCCGACGCGCGGCCTCCAGCACCAGCAGAATGGCGATTGCTCCGACGAACATGTCCATCCGCGTGTAGTCGCCGGCGCGTATCATCAGGTGCTGATAGTTGGTGAGATAGTAGGCCGCCACGCCTGCGCCGGCTATGGCGAGCAGCAAGTCGAACCAGGAGAACTTGTCGCGCCCCTTGGTGGTCGGGGGATACAGAAAGAAAGTAAGGGTCAGCACGAATCCCAGGTGAGTGACGCGCTGAATCTGAGGCGGCCGCTCGCCCCGGATCGCAGTATAAAGTTGGAAGACGGCGAACGCTATGGCGATTATCTTGACGGCCCACATCAGCCAGCCAGCCAGATGCCTGGTGGCCGACTCGCGGTCGTATTTCGCCAGTATTTCGTCTATGTCTACTGCTTCTTCGGTTTCGGGTAATCTCTTGCGGTCGTCATCTTTGGTGCCCAAAGCCAGTACTACCTCCTCGTGTACGGCAACAACGCCCTCGCGGCAACGGCAATGTCGACGCGCTCTCCCGGTTCAACCAGGGAAATCAGGTCGATGACATCGCTGCCAAAAGCGATCTGATGCCGTGCAATACTGCCGACTCGAAGCGGAATGGAGCTCATGAGCCTTTTCATGTCGGTGATCCGCACCCCGGCTGGGCCCACTTCCACCCGCGCCCCTTCATCCAGTTCGCTCGGCAAACCTGCGCCAAAGTCCTGATAGACCGTTTCATACAGCAGCATCTGCTTGTCAGGCGTGACTCGGAACTTCTCTACGACAAGGGATCTAGCCACCGAGTGCGTGAACCTGATCTCAAACTCGTCGCCCGGCGCCGCCTGGCGTTCGTACAGCACGCGCCCTCCGCCGGCTACTACACGGAGCACCATGGCATGGGGACGTACGAGCGCCATTACGAGCACTATCACGGCAACTACTGCCAACGCGATCATGAGGTGGATTGGTATGGTCGGCCCAAACCGGTCTGGTTTT
>CAYZHL010000114.1:4332-6648 GCA_964478095.1 uncultured Clostridia bacterium
CAGGCATGCCGAGCGTCGGCGGCGGTTCCGCCCCGCTCGACGTGCAGGTTGTCAGAGAGACTGACGCGCTCTACTTGAGGATTCCCTTCTCGCGATAGTACTTGGCCGCCCCTGGATGCAGAGGCGTCGAAAGCCCGTTGAGAGCAGTGGCAAGCTTGATCTCTGCGCCCTTGGCATGGGCCTTCGCCAGTTCACCGTCGTTTTCGAAGAGGACTTTGGTTATCTGGTAGACATCGGCTTCAGGCACGTTGTTGCCGGCGATCAGTATCGCCATGACAGCAGGAGTGCTGGCCGCTTCGGTCTGGTTCAGATAGGAGTTGGCCGGCACGATGGCGGCAACCAGGAAGGGGTACTTAGTGGTGAGCTGCTTCATCTTGTCAGCCGGCATCGACAGGATCTTGATCTTATGCTGGGTCGACACGTCGGTTATCCCCGGGTTGGGAACGCCGGCTGTGACGAAGAACCCATCGATGTGGCCATCCTTGAACTGGTTGGCGCTCTCAGCAAATGAGAGGAACTGCTCCTCCACATCTGCATAGGTCATGCCGTATATGTCGAGAATCTGGCGTGCGTTCGCCTCTGTGCCGCTGCCGGGGGCGCCCACGGAGATTCTCTTGCCCCGGACGTCGGCCCAGGTCTTGATGGGGCCATCTGCGCGTACCACGAATTGGATGACCTCAGGATACAGCGACGCCACGGCGCCGAAGGTCTTGATGGGCTTGCCCTGGAAGCTCTCAGTTCCGTTGTAGGCGTAGTCGGCTACGTCGTTCTGCACCAGTGCGAGATCAGCTTCGCCCTTGTTGACCAGCCTAACGTTCTCGGCGGATGCCCCAGTGGACTGGGCAGCCATGTTCATCTTGGCAATGCGCTTGTTTGCGATGTTGGCAATAGCCCCGCCGAGCGGGTAGTAAGTGCCAGCGGTACCTCCCGTGGCCAATACCAGGTCGCTTGCGGAATAGACGCCGATCGAGACGGTCAGGACACACATCATGGCCAAGATAACCAGAAGAGACTTCTTCAAATCGGAACCCTCCTCGTAAATATGTGTGGCGAGCCCATTGTCGTCCTGTGCAGGCAGCGCCTCTAAGGTGAGTGCATATTTCTCCACCGAAGGGCCTTATACCTGCAAGCTGCGGAAGAATTCTTATGGCTTAAGGAGAAACGATACAGCTGCGTGATACCTGAGCGAGAAATGGGAGAATCACCTCGAGGGTTTCGTGTTCACGTTCTTCGTGCGGCAGGTGCCCTGCCTCAAGGATTGTGAACAGCGTGGCATGGGGTATGCGATTGGCTACTGCTTCTGCATGTGCCGCGGGCACGACCGAGTCGTGCGCGCCGGCTATCACAAGGCATGGAACACGGATCCGCGTCAGGCTCTTCATTACCGGCGCGTCTGCGGTGTGAAAGCGTGCAACGGTGAATTCCCATAAGGCTCTGCTCCAGTCTTTCACCGAAGACTGGAAGGGAGCCGCGTATCCATCGATTGTCTCCTGGGTCAGCGTGGACTTGTCGTACCACATGGAATCAAGCGCCGAAGACAGACGCGGCGTGATGAGGCGCAGCGCCCCAGCTCCCAGGGCTCCAGCGCACGGCAGACTGGAAGCCAGCTTGAGCAGGCGCGAGCTTGATCCGGGCGTATCGCCCATGGCTACGGCCGGAGCTATCAGGACCAGCGCTGCGATGCGATCAGGCCTGGCAAGTGCTGCAGCTACGGCCACTTCGGCGCCTGCCGAATGCCCGATGAGCACCAGGGGGGATCCGGGAGCTAGGGCGTCGGCGACGGCGAACGTGATGTTGACAGCTGCCGACAGGGTGTACGGGTTTCGCCCGTCGCGCGGCTCTTGCCATGTTCCGCACGACGCCGGCACAGGCCGCGATGTGCTGCCGAAGGCCGGTCGGTCAAAAGCTATGGCGCAGGCGTCGAGTGCGTGGGAGGCAGGTCCGACTATGTTTCTGAACGAGAATACGCTCCCGCCGAAACCGTGAAGGAGAACGGCCACGGGCTTGCTGACGGCATCGGGGGGCTCGCCCGCCATTACGTAGTTCACGTCCACTCCCGATTCGCCGAACCCCTCTATGTGGATGAAGTCGGCGCCGTGAGCTGCACTGGGCATCGCTGAAGGCATTGCCAGTGCTAGTGCCAGTGCAAACAGCAGGATGGGCGCCGTGGCGCGGTGACTTGTCAACCTACAGCACCTCCAATCTGGGCAATATGGGGCGGTTGCACTTATCCGAATGATGATTCGCATTAGGCGCTTTGACTCCTTCACCGCCGGTCACGAATCCCTGGGTCGAGTGTTGCGGTAGCGAGAAACC
>CAYZHL010000114.1:6658-7851 GCA_964478095.1 uncultured Clostridia bacterium
TGCCTGCCGAACCAGAACAGTGGGGGCAGAGATCCAGAGACTAAGGCCGTGTGTTGTCGTCAGCCACGACCTCATTGGGACGCTGCGGATGCTCTTCAGGTGCGATGCGTCTCCGAAGACAGATTCGTGAGATTCCTTGGAGTGTTGTCAACTGACGACATGATCGACAGGGTGCGTGTAAGGATTGTGGTTCCTAAGCCCATTTTCCGCAGTAGGGGCCTATCGAGTTGATCGCTACAGGACGGAGGGAATGGAATGCGATCACCCTTGAGGGCGATGGTACTCCCCGATCAGGAGTCCGGGTTTGTCGAGGGTGCGGTAGTGAAAGGGCAAGGCGTTTTCAACGTGGCTTACCTCGGCGCCGTTGGGCAGCTTGGCCTTGGTCAGGGCGATCTGATCGAAATCGAGGAACAGCTCACGCACCGATTCATCTATGCTGGCCTGTTTCACCATGTGCTCGAGGAGGCAGTAGACGACGAGGGCGAGGTTCGTGACAAACGCGAGTCCCCTTATCCGCATCTCCGATTCGAGGAATACGGGTCTTACCTTGAGCTGGCTCTTAAGGTATCGCATCCTCGTTTCGATATGGCTTCGTCGTCTGGAAGTGAGGAATATGTCGGCGGCGCTGACGACGGGATCCATTTGGTTTGAGACCACCACGTACTTGCCATTCAGCGCAATGAGCCTCTGCAGTGCCTCTTCGTCCATGGACCAGCTGAAGTCGAGACGGTCGACGTCGCTTACCACCTTGGGGTTGTAGATGTTTCGATACCTGCGCAGCAGGCCGGTGAAAAAAGCGTCTATCCGCTTTTCTACATACTCGAGTTTCTTGTAGCGGCGCCTGTTCATCTTGTTGTCGCGAACGTCACGTAGCCAGGCGTCGACGGTCTCAGTCTCTTTGGATAATCTCATCTCGTCGACCTTGAGTTTGCTTGGGCTTTTGATGACGATTGCGCGAAACCACCCGGACTCGCACTGTCGTTCTTCGCCGTCAAGCTTCCGATGTAGGCAGATGCGCCGTTCAGCGATGAAGAAGGGCTTGCCGTCCTTGGACCTGTAGTCCGCTTCCTGGAACTCGTCGTCGCTCGTCCCGAGGATCAGCCTAGTGTAGCAGTCGCCATCGTCGGCCGGGGCTACGAACTTCACGCCCTTTGAGTTCAGCAGGAACACGTTCTTCACGCTTGCAAGGGCCC
>CAYZHL010000115.1:0-3669 GCA_964478095.1 uncultured Clostridia bacterium
CAGCGAACCACTGACCAAGGGACATGATCCCATACCGTGCGTCGCTTCGCTCCGACCTGGTCAACCGGGGCCTTTCGGAACCACCGGATTCTTTGGCCCGGAACAGGTGGACGCTTTCCTCGGGACCAGCTGGACGATTTCATCGGAATACGCAGCTTGTAGCCCAAGGCCGCGTCTTCCGGCGAGCGGGTGTCGTCCTAGGTTCTCAGGAGGTACTTGCCGTCAAGCCGCGCTCCTTCATCGCCTGACGTTACGATACGGCGTCCCAGTTTTCTTCCAGCGAGCCCTGGGCGACAGCCTCATGCCCGACAGTCAGTGCCTGGGTATCAAAACACCATTTCACGCCAGCGCATTCCAAAGGTACTGAGCTCCTACCTGCGGAATACGCTCCGAGCTACCGGGCTTTTCATTCGGCGCGTGTACCTATTCACTGTCGAACTCTGGCGCTTGCACGATTGCATTCTCGCTACTCCCTGACATCGCCTCGTTGCTTAAGCAGGCACTCGTATTCTTCTAGCGACATCGGGCACTGTACCAGTCTTCTGAATTCCTCAAGGGATAATCGGCACTGACCAGCCATCTTGCGGAGATTGGATTCGGAGATGTCACTGTGGCCGGATCCATGGCTTGTCTGAGTCCATACTGACGTCCTTTTGCCACTGCTAGTATGAAACACGAATTTGCGATGGCTGGCATCTGACTTACGGAAGCCCTTCTTGCATAACGCATTCTCAACGTGCCGACGCTTCTCATCACCCATCTACAAGCGAGCCTCCTCGACCATGCTCCGAAGGCACGATGCAAGATCTGCGGCATCCTGAGATAGCTCTTCGTGCGGTGAAAGAACGTATTCCTTCCATAGCCATACAAGATCCGAAAAGAGTTGCTCCACAGCATTTTCTCGCGTGTCGCCCGAGGCAATGACGTGCAAGTCGGGTACTTCAAATACTACCTGCTCGTCTTCATATGAAGGCTCGATCGACTTTGCTTGCTTAAAGACGAGTGTTCCATCAGGGCTTTCCACTGACTTGAGCACAAGCGGACGGAGGTCAAGGGGACGAATATCGTTCACATCCACGATCTTGTCGGGGCAGGCATTCGCATCAAGCTGAACCTTGCCCGTAACATGCACAATACCCTTCAGGTTCTCCACAACCAGGTCCTCCAGTTCGGGATTGTAGAAGCAGTCCAGAACACGCTTCGTGGGCTGATAGTAGATGCCAAGCTTATTCTCATCTAGGTGTACGCGGACCAGATCACCGTTAAGCGTCATGTCCTCGAATCCCGGCTCAAAAAGGATACTATCAATGTAACCGCCTGTCGCCGGCGACAACATCGTTGAAGCTCCATTGCGCTCACGACCAATACTCACGTACCATTGATCCCCCTTTTGGGGGCAATACCCCTCCACTGACCGAAGTATCCTCCTGCGCCACGCCGTATCGGGAAGGAGTTTTGATATCGTGTCATCCTCATGCCTCGAAAGGGCGCCCAAGAGGGAGTTGTATTTGTCAAGAACTGTCGAACGGTCGCCCTGGCAAAACGGCAATACCGCTTGCTCCAAAGGAGGAAGCGCAACTTCAACGGTGTAAACACTGTTGTGCTCTGCCACACGCGCAAGCTGGTACTGCATGCGGATACCGTCCGGAACTCGAGCTCTAGTGCGCATTTTGCGGCCGGATTCGGCCATTGCGATGTGAAAGACGGTCTCCTGAACACCGGAGAATATCGCCGACAGAAGATACAGCGGAACGCCTTTTCTTGTCTCCTCGCCGTCTATTGATATCCAAAGGCTTCGTTCTTCCATTGACATCACAAGGCCAGCTCCTTTCCTCAAATCCCGCCGCACAAACAGTCCGTCCAAGCGACATACCTGACAGTATAGTCATACGCCTTCTTTACTCGGAACATGCGGCGTTTCAAGTGTTCAGAGCCCATACCAAAATCAACTCCGGCACAGATGCATCCATATTTGTCCGCCTGTGTTCTTCGCCAAGACGCAGTTTAGTCCTGCCCGGCTTAACTTCGGCATCCATAGTAGAACGGATTTCCTACACCGTCCAATCCCGATTGCCGTTTTCGTCCCTTCCCTGAACCATTGCTTGTTAGCTATGATTCGGTAGTCAGCTACTCGTTTGCTGCCATCAGCGCCATAGCTGTAGTAAGTTGGGTCTTCTAGCTGCATTCTGGTGGGCCGTTCTTTGGGTACTGCTGGACCAGGCTCCTCTCTGCGCCAACCGCTCGCCACCTATTCTCTCCTGCATACCCCTCCCACGATACGCCAATTCGACCAGATCGCCTTCTTTCGGGATACTGTACTTAGCCGTTCTACAACAGCGACTCGTAAGCCGCCCTCTGGATGATGCCAAGGTCGAACGCGCGACGCGCCCAGGCTTGCATGTCAATCCCATAGGAGCGCTTGAGAATCGCAAGCTCGTCGATGTCGAGTCGCGGCCTTCGCCACTGCCTTCTGCGGGGCCAGGAACGCCCCAGCGAACCGGTGAGCAGCCTTCTCCTCGTCCACCTCGGGCGCGGTGTCGAGAACCATGTGGCCGAGCTCGCTAGCAAGCGTGAACCGCTGCCTGCCGCCTGACACACCCATCGGAATAGCTATCACGGGTATGCTCTCGTTGGCAACGCAAGAGAAGCCATCAAACCCTTCCTGGCCATCTATTATGACGACCTTAACCCCATGCTCCTCAACTGCGGACACAACACTGCCTATCGGGTCGAACCCCAGCCCCCATGACATGCGCACTTGATCGGCGGCGTTCTCCACATCCGACGACATAGACTCGATCCGGTGCGAGCCGACGCTGAACCTGGGGGATTACCTCTCAGCGAGAAGGCTGTCTGCGAAGATCTGCTTCTCAAGCTCTGAGGCGATTCTGGCTTCGACACAGTCCTGAACCTTCTTCGCCGGCGAGGCCTTCCTCCGATAAGCGCACATCTCCACATGCACCTCACGGAAGAAGAAGCCCATGTCGACGCCGAACAGGCGAGCTATGCACCTTCTACTTGCCAAACAGACCTAGTCACAGGAGAGTGATCATACGGCGGGACGTAGATTCCGCGCCGGCGTTTCTCATCCTTGGCCATCGATCCGAACAGCAAGTATCGGTCACATTCGTGGTAGAAATGGCGAGCGATGCGAGACGGCGATAGTGAGTACAGCATGTACTACCTCCAAAACTCATCAACAGGAACAGCGCAGACACCCCTCGCATCAACGGTCTAGCGTCCGTTTCCTCCGCGATAGATGTTTCCACTGGGATCATGGCGTTCGACGTGCCGCTTCTCCGTGCTGCGCAGGTCATCCTTTGTTGCAGACGGCTTAGCTTCGCTATACTCTACCCATTGTTTCTCGGGATCGAGCCTTCCTGTGCTCACATGCTGCTGCTGCCTGATCCGCAGATTCTCAGTCTGCCCAACGTATTCAATCTCGCCTGTCCTCTTGTTAACGTGCCTGTAGACGCCCGAAGCATTCGGAATGGGACACTCCGAGCCCTTGGTCTGGTCAGTCTTCCTCATGCGGCCCGGCGGGATTGCTGACTTCTTGCCGCAAGACATGCTTAGCACCTCGCTTAGTCTCGTCCAGGATCACTTGCCCGCGGAGCACCGCGGTCACGAACGCGTCCGTTACTCCGCTCTCATCAACCATTGGCGCAC
>CAYZHL010000115.1:3679-7848 GCA_964478095.1 uncultured Clostridia bacterium
CGGCGATGGCTTTGACCGCTCGCAATGCCTGAGTCATGCATCGCTCGATAGTCGCAGCGTCTGAACGTTCAGTCGGCTGCATGAGGTTGAGGGTCAGCTCCGTAACGTAGCCAGCCAATGCGCTCAGAACGTCCTTTCCCTGCGATACGCTGGATTCGATTCGACGAAGCGTCTGTTCATCGCGTTTCAACACCCGTGCCCAGGCCTGGGCTTGTTCGAAATACGCTTCCGCTTCCTTGAATAGGCTTGGGCTCTCTGCAAGCGGTAACCGTCAAATGGGAGCTCATCAGGTGGAACGAGGGGCACCGCCGGGGGCGTCGCCCAGCGCCTCGGGTCAAGCACGTCTAGCAGGCCCAAAAAGCCGGACGGAGCCCTGGGCGATTTGCCTCTGACCGCATCTGCGTCGTCCGCGCATGACTGCGCAATCGAACGCACCATTGCCACCTGGGCCTCTCGGTCGGCCTCGGAAAAGCCGGCGCAAGATTGCAGTTCCTTTACTCTGCTTGACCACTGAGTGATAACGGTTTGGCTGATGGTCAAGGCGCAAGCGGCGAACTGTTCAATAGCGCGTTGAACTGAATCTTCGGCTGTCCTCAGCCGTTCGCTGGCCTCGCTGCAAGTCTTCTTGGCCTTCTTGACTATGCGATCCGCTTTGTCGGTGATCTTCGCGGCCTCAAGAACCTTCCAGCGCGTCACGAACCCGAGCAAATCCATAGGCATTCGACCACCTCCAGTATGCTGGTCCGATGACGTCCAGCTGGGGCGTGCGATTTCTCACAGCGCGGTCGAAGTGAACCGGAATGCGCTTGCCTGCGGAAAGCGCGCGGCCAGCATCAAGCCCGCGAACCCGCACATGCTCAATAGCCGGCAAGAGGCGATTGGCAAAGAATACGGGCAGTGCAAGATGTGCAAGCTTAAGCGTCAAATGGCCCCAGGATGTCTATGCGTCGATTCCTCCGTCACTGCAATACGCTGTGCGCCTATTCATTCACAAGCTCGTAGAACCTCCTGCAGGCGTCAGCATGATGAGCCCAGTAGCCGAATTGGTCTCTGAACGACGTACCCGCAGCACTCAGCTGCTCATCTACCGCGCTCCTGGCCATCTCGCCCCTCACCAAGCGCGCGTGTAGAGTCTCTTCCAGCAGTACGAAGTCCAGGGCTGCCAGGTCGTCAGCACCGCCATATTCGGCTCTGCATTGCAGCAGCAACCTCTCCAGGCAGTCAGGCGAAAGATATGCTTCATTCTGCTCGGATGGATGGTATGGCCAATCATCCACTCTATCACGGAGTTGGCCATTGATAATGAACTTGTGCATGGCCCTAGCTCGCGCACAGATTTCTGATCCGATCTTCCACCGAGTCTCTTTCCGACTCCTTTTCTGCGATGGTGGCCATCACATCGCTCAGCTGGGGATCAAGCCTGCCAATCATGATCTCAGCAGCCTCAAGGTTCCTCCTGGCACGCAAGTCCTCAATGTCTACGACCTGCATCTTGCCCTCAATATGCTGGCGCTCACCCTTCAGAGCGCGCAGCTCAGTATCTAGAGCCTTGAGACGGAACAACAAGAACGCAACAATACGGCGCCAACGAGCCGAATTGGCCCTAATCTGGGCATCTACCTGAATCAACCGTCCTTCCAAGCTGCGCTTTTCATCAGCCAATCGCGCTATGTCTGCAAGCAGCTGTTGCTTTTCCCCTAGGACCCGATCAAGCTCCTTCTGAAGGCGTAGTCTCTCTTGGTTGGCCTTCTCAAGTTCGGCCACTAGCATGTCGATCTTGCTTTGAAGAGCCGCAATCTCTTTCTTGTGTTTGCTGCTCATGACTGCCGCCGTTGCCCCTCCAGCAGCCACGGCGCCCGTGATCACGAGGCCCACTCCGGCCAAGAACGATAGAACCACTCAAACACCCCCTAACTTCAGGATGCCCTCCAGTGCTAGTAGGTCGGTTTCCTCGTTTCGCAGAGTGCTTTCGATGTCATCTAGGAGACCCTGAAGTGCTGACGATGTCATGTCATGCATTGACGAGAGTTCATCCCAGAACGCACTCAATCGTGAATCTGTCTCCAGTTGCGAATCGGCCGCAAGCATCAGCGACCTGCTATCGGCGGTGACCAAGCCTACATTGGCGTCAAGCACCTTCTGACGCTCTGCCAGTAGCCTGCCGAGCTTACGATCGAGTTTCCATAGCGCCGCCGCGTAAGGTATGGCAGCCGTAAGAGCGGGATAATTCAGTGAGGGATGATGCATCATCAGCCCAAATGTCAGCGACGACACCAAAGCGCCGAGGCTAAGGCTAAGGTAGCGGTAGTTCATGAATCGCTTCTTGTTGTGGAATTCGGTTCCCAAGACGTAAGCCTTGATGAGAAGTGGAGCAGCCGCCATCCCCACAAAATCCCGGGCTTTCAAAGTTCCGACGGCCTCGTACAAGTCGAACTGTGATACACCCAGCCAGGCCTTTGATCCTTTTAGTATGGTCTTTATGATGCCTCGGATGTATGAGCTCCCAGGTAGGGGCAACCCCTGTTTGGAGAAGCAGTCCTGTGCCAGATGACGGAGCCATGCTCGTAGCTTGGTAGCTAGGCCCGCTTGTGAATCGTTTGGGAGCAAGTTACCGAAATCCACCTCGAACGGGTTGAGTATGTCATGCCCGTACCCCAGCCTGTGAAGACTGGCTCCATGCTTCCGGATATGCTCGGTTGCATCGATGCTCTGGCCAGCATGACCACCGTCCTCGAAAGACATCTTGCTCCATCTGCCGTGCATTCTGTCGAAAGGTTCACGAAGACTGATGCTTATGAACGCACTCACGAAACCTACGCCAAGCATCACGAAGATATCTGCGGGGAGCCAGTTCGGAAGCAGGTCTTCTTCAAAATCGGGAAGAGTGCTCAACTCACTCAGGTCGGGCAGGACAATTTCGTGCTCCGGCAGGCGTCTTTCAAGTGTGTCCAAGGTTACAGCCTGAATCATCGGTTGGGCGTCAGGCCTCTCGATATCCAACGCCCTTTCGAGTTCGTCCAGTACACTTGCGTCGCCAGCTACTATTCGCATCAGGTCATCCAATGTCGACCCCCCTATCCCGGCAGCGCTCACGCGAAGAACCTAGTCGCTTCTTTCACCAGTTCACAATACCGCCTGACCCAGTTCTCAATCGATGCTACCCGTTCGCGGGGGTAGCCGAAGACTTCAACCGCACGCCCAATAACGCAATGCTCGGCCGGATGGATGAAGCCATCCGATAGGGCCAATGCGATTAGCTCGAGAATAACGCTGGTCCGCTCTTCGTAAGTATCGAAGTGTGCAAGTGATTCCTCAACAGATAGGGCTGGGCACTGGAATCCATCTGGCAGGTCAAGCTCGCGTCGCATGAGGCCAAGCATGTGCTGTTCATTCTCGTGGATCACACCATCTGCGGTCATCACGTGACCCGCAAGCTGCATGAATGCCGCCTTTTGGTCAAGCCTCTTCAACGACAAAAGAAACACCACTAACCACCGCCTTAAAACCCTATTATATGAAGTTTTGCCACCGATTCCGAAATTCCTGCCTCTCCCTCCTATTAGTCAGATTGGAAGTAAACAAACCGGCAATAGCCATCCGCATGGAGTGAATGTGTCAGAGAGCGATCACGGACAGCACTACACATACCATAGCCGAACCTTGCACCACCTCCGAATGCACTGTGAGTATGGAATCAAGCAAAGTCCCGGACCCGGCTCTTCGCCAGGTTTCGTGCACGGGTCGATCAACTAGTACCGGAAGTGGGTCTATCGCCGAAAAAGATGCCGTTGGGATCTCGGCTCACCTCATCCAGCAGCGCCATCAGGTCGGACAATTGGCTGGTTCCATCGCAACGGCGCCAGCGGCGGTCGATGTCTGCGTAGCTCAAGGTCCACGGGTCCCGCTCTGAGTTGTAGTGAGACTGAGCCAGCGGGGTGCGCTTCCACTTGCCGAGGCGCTGATCTTGGGAAGCATACCGCTTGAAAAGGGTCATCGTATTGGGCCTCATCTGGCAGCAGAGACGATAGTCGGCCCACATGTCGTCGGGGTATCTCGCCCGGCGGAACTCGTGTACGAGTCTCAGGGCATGTTGCTTCACGCTTTCAGGCATCGCCGTGCAGCGCACCTCCCTGACTGAATGCCTGACTCTTGCTGTGACCCCAGGTCGG
>CAYZHL010000116.1:0-1874 GCA_964478095.1 uncultured Clostridia bacterium
GGGTGATCGACCATGAGCAGTGTGGGAGCAGCCGCCGCGGTCACGGCTCGGGGGCTGCGCAAGGTGTATCGTGTGGGGGTCAGGAAACCCGGCCTTTGGGGGAGCATACGGCAGCTGGTGGCAGGAGAGACCCGTGATGTGATCGCAGTGGACGGGGTCAGCTTCGATATCTCCCAGGGTGAGTTCGTGGGCTACATCGGGCCGAACGGGGCGGGGAAGTCCACCACCGTGAAGATGCTCACCGGGATCCTGCATCCTACGTGCGGGCAAGTGCAGGTGAATGGACTGTCGCCGGCGCGGGCGCGCCGGCAGGTGGCGCAACAGATCGGTGTGGTGTTCGGTCAGCGCACACAGCTGTGGTGGGACCTTCCTACCATCGATTCCTTCGAGATACTGGCCGCGATGTACGATGTGGCGCCTGCCGACTACCGGCGTTTCATGGATGAGTTCACCGAGCTGCTCGGTCTGGGCGAGTTCCTCGATACCCCTGTGCGCCGGCTGTCGCTGGGGCAGCGGATGAGGGCCGACATTGCGGCCGCGCTGATCCATGCGCCGCGCGTATTATTCCTGGATGAACCCACTATCGGCCTGGACGTCATGGCCAAGGCGCAGGTGCGGGACTTCCTGACCCGGATCAACCGCGACCGCGGCGTCACGATCTTGCTTACCACTCACGACATGCGCGACATCGAAGAGCTGTGCGAACGCGTGATGGTCATAAACCACGGGAAGCTCATGTTCGACGGCAACCTAGAGTCCCTGATCGCAAGCGCCGGGCTACCCACCACGATGAGTCTGCGGCTATCGAGCATGGCTCCGGGCCTGGTTGCCGGGCAGACGCTTGGGCGGACGTTCGGGCAAACGCAGGGCGGCGCTCAGGAGAGCGCCCTATGCACCATCACAGCGGTGGACTACACTGCTAGAACCGTCGACCTGGCGTTCGACCGCCGGAAGACGTCGGCTCCGCAGGTGCTGTGGGCCGCGCGCGAACTGGGCGAAGTGCGCGACGTTAGCCTGGCCGAGGCAGGAATGGAGGATACTGTAAAGCGGCTGTTGTCCTAAAGGTCGAGCGCCTCACCATCCTGAAGCAGCGTTACGCCCGAAAGGTGCTGGGCGAAATGCTCGGCGTGTTCGGTGTGGATGGGGACGATTCTGCCGGGGCGCAGGCCCGCCACAAAGCGCTGGATGTCGGACCAGGTGCAATGGCCGCTGGTGTGCAGATGAACAGGTTGCACCCCGTACCTCTCGCACAGGGGCCGTATGTGCTTGTCGTCCTTCCAGTATCCGTCCCACATGGACCACACGAATGTCACGTGCCGGATATCGGCTCCGCAACTTTTCTCGAGCCACGCGGGTGTATGGCGATTGGATCTGGCCAGCAGCACTACGTTGCTTGGGGCGGCACTCATCTCTCTCCAGGTTGTCCATCTGGACGCGGTGTGCTCAAGGAAGTCCATCATGCCGGCGCTCTGCAGCCTGTCCTGATGATAGCCCCACGGCGCGATCCGCATGTTGTCCGAATCGAATTGGGGTATACGCCTCGAGATGCCGGCCAGGCGCATCAGCACAAGTGCTGTGTAGAGGTCGATGACCATCATCTTCTGGGTCCTCAGCGCGGCGCGGTATATGGTGACGATTCTGTCGAGGTTGTGCGACGAGCAGAATACCGCGGCCAGGTGACGCTGGCTGCGCATCAACTCGGCGAACTCCCCCTCCAGTTCGTCTTCTGTTTTGACGGATCCCTCAGGCCGCCCGATGGTGGTACCCTCCATTACGAGCGTATCCACCTTGCCGCCAAGCCTCTCGACGAGCTTGTCCCAGAGCCAGGCTTTCCTCCCGTGGGACCTTATGTCGCCCGAGTACAGCAGCCTGTA
>CAYZHL010000116.1:1884-3401 GCA_964478095.1 uncultured Clostridia bacterium
GTGCCCATCGGCCTGAACCTCAAGCGCTACGGCGTCGGGGGCGGAGTGATCGACGAGATGGGCGGTGATGCTGAACGGCCCGATCCGCACGGGCTTGCCCACACGCATAGCGCGTTGGTTCTGAATGGAGACGAACTGCGGCAGGAATATGGCAAGCGATTCATGCAGTGCCCAGGTACCGCGAGTCGCGTACACCGGAATCGACTCATGTACGTAGCAGGCCAGGCCCATGTGGTCCTGGTGCGCGTGGGACAGGATCACTGCCTGAATGCCTGGCTCCTGCCCCCGATAGGCGCCGTCAATGGCCGGCAGCACTCCACGCCGCAGCAGTTCGTCGATGGAGTCGCCGTTGCCGGGCGCGTCGTCAGCGCCGAGCGACAGAGGCATGCCGATGTCCAGTAGAACACGCGTATCGCCTGAACGCAACTCGACGCAGGACCCGCCTATCTGGCGAGTGCCTCGGTGAATGATCAGCTGCATAATACTCATTCCTCCTTATCCCCGGTAGACACCGGACGTGAAATCATAGAATACCCTCCGTCCCGCGGCGTTTAGTACCTCGATGTCGCGCTGGACTGTGCGGTTGCTCACTTTGAACCTCGCGGTCACTTCGGCGGTACTGATTCGATGCTCTTGGGCCAACTGCCGTCGTACGAACATGATTCGGCGCAGGGGTTCGCCGTAGAGTCTGTCGTAGACCTGGCGGTTTAGGGCTCTGCGCCTCACGCCGCCCAGAAGACGGCCGAGGCACTCTCTCGACCAGGTTTCCGGCACGATCAGATACTTGACGAACTCGCTCGGCAAGCACCAGGCGGCGGACGTTGCCACCAGGCGGACCTCGGGATCGCCAAGCGCGGCAACCATGGAGAGGCAATGAAGCAGATCGCGCGGCCCGATGGCCTCGGGATCCACGACCACCATGAGCGAGCCGATGGCGATAACATCGGTGGCGAGGTCAGTCTCGAGAATGCCAAGGCCCAGATCCTCGCATGCTTCGCGCAGCACCGCCATCCTGGGCTCGCTCACCCGGTAGCACATGATCGAGTTGTTCACGTGATCCACCTCCGTGCCTGCTAGGTGGTCTTCCTCTTGGAGTGCCACCGAAGCGGGTGAATAGGGGCGGCAGGGCCTCGCACGAACTCCACTTCCACCCGGTCGGCTCCCGGCCTGACGGGCGCGACAGTGGGGTCGGCCGCCCAGGTGTGCTGGAAGTCCTCCGGGATATGCGCGAATCCTGCCCTGCAAAGGGCTCTTTCCGCCCTTGCCTTCTCGTTGTAGTATTCGGACTTGTCGCAGTCGCGGGCGAATGGACTAGCTATTTCGAGCACGCCGTCGGGTGCCATTCGGATGACCCAGGCATCGCACGTGAATACGCCTACAGAGTCTCGACATGATGCGACCAGGGCGGCCAGGCAGTCTGGCGCGATTCCCCTCCCGCGGTGGGCAGGCTCCACCCAAACGCAGTCGATGAAGAAGATGTCGAGCTTGTCGGAGCGGCTGACGTCTCGCCGGATCTC
>CAYZHL010000116.1:3413-7845 GCA_964478095.1 uncultured Clostridia bacterium
GGGCCCGCTCAGCGCAATGAAGTCAGCCATGACGAACGTCTCGGCCGATACGGCCATAAAGGGCGCGAAATACCATGGCTGATCCTCATCGGGCATGTCCTCCCACAACCCCATTCGGAACCAGATGCCGGTGATCATGCCGACAGGCTCATCGCCATCCTGTATCGTGCCCACACAGTACAAAACGAGCGGGTGCAGCTTTGTGTCCTCCGGAGGAAACATGGGATTGCAGGCTACAGTGAGTTTCAAATGCATCCTCCTTTCTAGATGAGGTCGGGGTTCCAGCCGTCGGGCACTCTGTACTCGCCCGAAGCCCTGTCGTAATCCATGGGCACTCCCATCAGGCGGAGCACCTGCAGGTCGCGGGCAGCGGTACGGGTGCCGACATCCATACGCGAGGCGATTTGGTCGACGGATATGGCGCGCTTCAGGTCCAGGGCATCTAGGATGTAGACCAGCCTGATAATGCGGCGATCATATCCCCGGCGCCTGTTCCTGACTCCCCTAACTGCCCTGCGCGCAACGTTGTTCACTGTTGTCAAAGAGCAAACCACCTCCGGCAAGTCAAGCATAGCAGATGGTCGCGACAGCGTTTTGTCATGGGGTCGGTTAGCGGTAATGGGCCGCACTCTGCAGCGCGATCCGGGCCAGGGATGAGGAGGGCGATGCCGCGTCCATCGGCATCGTCCTCGCAGGAAACGTTGGGCATCAAGAGGGTCGCACTGTAGATAGCCGGTAGCCCGGCCCGTGTACGTGTTTGCTGAATCGCTAGAGGCCCGCGCGGCCTGCGGCGCCAGGCCAAAGGTCCACCTCGTCCCGGAGTTCTGCCAGATCAATGCTGGCAGCGTCTGAGCGCACCAAGCATGGGTATCGCTCTAGGTGACGCGATCTGAGCTTGTCTCGGAGCTTCTCATCGCCAGGCTCACCTAGAACGAGAAGGAATATGGGCCATGTCGGGTCTACCTCTAGCTTCGGGTGGGGCGGCAGCGACATCGGGAGTAAGGACTGAAGAATTGCCAGGTGATTGGAGTACTCGCGGGGGATCTGCTCGTTGTTGTCATGAACCTGGTCGCGATAGCGGTTCAACTGATTCGCGACCTTTGGCTTTCCTGTGGGTGGCTCGTCTAGATCCGTGCTGTCGCCGCGTTTCACCTCACAGAAACGCAAGCGACCGGAGCGAAGGTTGAGTAGAACGAGGTCGATCCTCTTAGCACCGGACTCGCTCTGTCCCTTCCGGAAAGCTACCTCCACGTCTAGCGGCACGACCTGTACTGCGGAAGAAGTATCTACCTTCATCAGCTGACGGAACCCGCTGCATATCTGACCAACTAAGCCACGCTCGACTCTGCCTCTGCCCCTGCTTAGCCCTTGGTGAGCTCGGCCTTTTATGTGTTCGTATTCATCAGCAAAGAAGCCTATCCGCTTTAGGTCGGAAACATGTAGCTCAGTAAGGTAGGGGCAGTGCGGGTTGCGCTGTGTCAGAAGGTAGTTGGTGTGTGTGTTGAACTCACGGTTCCTGTACTGAAATAGTCTTCCTCCCGCATGGTAGAAATCCACCATGTCGTCATAGCGCACCGCAGGGAACACGTCTCCTTTTGCTATGTCCGGGAGCAAGTAGTCCTGGAATAGCGGATCCTCCTTCAGAGCCGCCAAGCATTGATCCGATACTGACCGCGTGAACCTGCTTTTGCCTATCGCTAATCCCTCCACATCATCGTTACTCGGAGCGCCAGTAGCGCGGCTCTGGCGCCCAGGACTACCTGGGGAACCCCAGTGGAATTCCGATGGATCCACACGGTAGGCGGCGCGCCCAGGCCATCGCATGTCACCTCGCTTACGTCACCGGGCGCAGGCGCTGGATGCGGTTTCACGGTTTGGGCTGAGTTACCATGCTGGTATGATGTATCGGCAGCAAAGGGCGTGGGTTTAGGGCAGTCGGGACTCTCGTCTGTTTCTCCGTTCTTGGGTGGCTGCTGATGCGGGCGAAAACGCATGGGATTTCGCGCATGCGGGAATTAATGTCGCTAGTCGAGGAAGCCCGCTTCACTAGGGTTAGGCTGAACAGGGCTTTATCTACGGCCAACCAGACCCAAGGTGAAACGCGCCAAACGCCGTGTGTACGTGCGGTTTCGATTGCGGACGAAGCGAAGCCTGGCAGCAGGAAAGGCGTAGCGGCTGAGCATATGGCCTATGGCAAAATCTAAATGTGGGTTCTATGAATGCACTTTGGAGGACGTGTCGACAAGACCGACAATAAGTGGTGCATAGTTGAACGTATATAGGCAGGCAACCTGGCAGTGAACGTTTGGAATTGCGCATGCGAAGATGGGCTATGAGACTGATGGAAGAACCTAGGTGCCGATATTACGGGCGCTTCTTTCGCGACATGTCGATTTCTTCGACGATGGCTGCTGCATAATCCGGCGCATAGGTGTATAGGATGCGCGGGGCAAGGCACGTGTAACATATATTCCCATACGACCCGACTCAGGATGGCATAACATGGTATAATGGTCCAGATGCTATCCATGAATTCCTACGCCCAGTCGCTGCAACCGTCCGATCCTTCTGCCTTTTGCTTTTATGCGGCTATACGCCGTGTTATACACCAACCGTTGTCCAGATTCTCGACATGTCGGCGAAAATGCGTCGATTACATCGACACATCCTAAAAGGCCATGCAGATGGGCCTTTCATGGCAAGCGCACAGCGTACGGCACATATACACTGCCCACCATCGAGTCGGAAGTGTTCATTCCCGCATTGGTTGCCTACAGCCTGCGGGAAGACCCGACGGTGATGAAATGGGCGAGCAGAGCAGGTGGGAGGATGAGTCTCTGAGCGGACGAGTCTCAGGATTGCATGAACAGAATCTCTCGAGCCACGTCTTCGTCGGTGACGAGATGTGTCACGAATTTGCCTCGAAGCACCGCAAGGATCGCCCGGGCCTTGCTTTTTCCGCCGGCAATGGCGATTACGTTGCGCGCCTTCTTGAGCTGATCTACGTTCACAGAAGTCGTATTCCTGCCTTTGATTGCGTTTCCCTCACCGTCAACGAACCATCCGCATACAGCGGCCGCCACACGCGAACGTCCGACCGCGTCAAGCGCCGCAAGGAAATGGGGATCCTTGGTGTCGACGGTGTCGCCTCTGCCGATGCCGATCAGGGCGTTTCCAAGCTGATCCCAGAGACTAGTGCATTGCCTGATGGACGTATCCTCCATCAGGAGTTGGACTATGCTGTCTTCGCCGACGTATAGGGGCGCGTTCAGGTAGATGGACTCCGCGTTAAGCCGCTGAGCCGCCATGTGCACCACCTGGTTGATCTGAGGTTGCCCGTCCATGCCTAGGCTGCCGCCTGACAGAGGAACGACTCGCAGCCCCGGGTAGTCCCGTGTCTCCTGGAGCGCCTTCACAGCCTCATAGACAGTGGAACTAGCCCCGATTCCAATCACATCGCCCGGCTCCAGGCTTGCCAGAAGCAGCTCCGCTCCTCGGTAGCCAAGACGCGCCTTGAGAATGCCGTAGTCTGTGTCCGACGGGCAGAGCCTGCAACCCTCAAGGCCGAACGTCTGCACTAGTTCTTCCTCGAGCGCCTTCAGCCGTTCCGACGGATCAACGATGCTGATCCTGACGACACCTCGATCCCTGGCCATCTGCAGCAACCTTGATACAGCAGGTCTGGAAAGCCCCAGGCTATCGGCTATGTCTTTCTGCGTCTTTCCCTGAATGTAGTACATCTCGCTTATCAACACGAGAGCGGCGAGATCACGCTCAGTCCTGACCTTGTCCTCTGTCACCCAAGTCCCTCCCAAGGTGCAATCATGTCGCCATTGCAGCAGTCGGCGGATTGACGATTAGACATGGCTGTCGCAATTCCCTTCTCTGGTCAACGAGATTTCGGTCAATTGCACAAATGACAGAAAGGAATTTCACGGTCGGTGTGGAATGCAGTTCATTGTCACAACGTTCAGCCTGCAGACACAGATATAGGTTCTGTACGGTGAGTTGGAGTGTCTTCGGAGTGGAGCCCGGACAGGCAGCCGGGCCCACCCGAATCCTAAGCTCAGGGAGGTTTGGCAATGTCAGTAAAGTCAAGAGCGGCAATAATCGTAGCGAAAGAAAGAGTAGAAGTGCGGGAGATCGATATGCCGGCGCCCGGGCGGGGCGAGGTGCTCGTGAGGCAGAAGGCTGTTGCCCTGTGCACCCTGGAGCAGAGGTTCTTCACGGGCGTCTTCCCGCATTATCCCGGTTGCTGGGGTCATGAGGTGTCCGGAGTCGTTGAGGCAATAGGCCCTGACACTTGCACTCCGCTCAAGGTGGGAGACCATGTAGCTCGTGGCGGCGGTGATGCCTGCGGCGAGTGCTATGAGTGCGCCATGGGCGAGGACTCGCAATGCCCGGCGGAAAAGGAGCGTCTGAAGAACCAGCA
>CAYZHL010000117.1:0-3913 GCA_964478095.1 uncultured Clostridia bacterium
AAAACTCTGCAGTATCTTGCCAGTAACCGACTCGGCCACGAACAATACCATCAGCCACACTACGCGACTGCGCCACAGATCCCTGACTGAGGTCGCGAAGTACGGTCGGTCTAGCGGCATGGTGCCTGCGATCTTCTGGATGTCCTCCGTAGCTTCTTCTTCGACTACATCCAGAATGTCGTCGGCGGTGATGATTCCGGCCAGCCGGTTGTCGTTGTCGACAACGGGCAGGGCCAAATAGCGGTATTTCTTGAATAGCTGGGCTGCTTCTTCCTGGTCGGCATCGATCGGCACCGACAGCACATTCCGACTCATGATGGAGGATATCTTGCGCTTGAGATCGGCTATGACCAGATCGCGCAGGGAGAGCACCCCCACAAGGCGCTCATCTGCGTCCACGACATAGATGTAGTACACCGTTTCCGCTTCCGGGGCGGCATGTCGCAGTTCGGCGAGGGTTTTTTCGACAGTCCACTCCATGTTGACGGTGACGTATTCGGTGGCCATGATGCCGCCGGAAGAGTCCTCGTCGTACTGCAGCAGTTCGCGGACTTCGTCTCCCTCGGAGTTCATCAGTTCGAGCAGAGTCTCGGCTTTCGATTCCGGAAGCTCGCCGAGGAGGTCGGCAGCGTCGTCCGAATCCATCTCCCTGAGGATCTCAGATGAGCGGGCAGCGCCCATCATCCGGATTATCTCTGTCTGATCCTCCGGATCCAGCTCCTGGACTATGTCGGCAGCCTTGTCGGCCGGTATGGCGTGGAAAAACGCGCTGCGGGCCGAATCATCGAGCAGTTCCAAGATGTCGACTACGTCCGCGGGATGTAGGGAGTCTACCAGGCTGGTCAGCGCTTCAGTGGAGTTGTCGGAAAGCAACTGCTTCACTTTTTCTACAAGGACAGTGTACCTATCATCCACAACAACACCCCCTTCTAGGGGCGCACGCACCGACCTGCCGGCACGGTGAACGTCGCCCCAGACTGGTTTTGACCGGGTCTACTCGACTTCGACGCAGGGCTTAGCAGTAAGAACCGCTTCGTACTGCCTGGGTCTCCGTCCACCAATTTTCCCCCCTTGTTGGCCAATATGAAGTGAGCGTCGAGAGCCTCTCACCGGCTCACCTTGGTAATTATACTATCTCCTCTCCAGGATGTCACTCCTAGGACGCATTCCTAGGACGCATTCAGGTCCGTGGATCCCGTCGGCGGCCGTCGCGCCCGGAAGCCACAGGGCGTCACAAGATGGCCCGATTGGGCTGCTTCGGTATTGCGACTGGGAGTCCTAGCATGGGGAATCCGAGGAGGACATGTAATGGCTCAAGGGGCGTATGGGATGGCTCGCCCGAATGTGGTAGAATTAGCTTATGAGCTGTTACGAGGGTATGGGATTAGGGGGAGTTGCGTAATGTCCGGTCTTCGGGAGGCGGCGCTGGTGGCCGTCCGTGATTGCATGGGAGCTAAGCCCGGGGAGACTCTCCTCGTAGTGATGGACAGCGGCACACGCAATGTGGGCTGCGCATTGCACCAGGCGGCTGTGGAAATCGGGTGCGAGGCCATGGCCATAGAGATGATCCAGCGCAGGAGTCACGGTGAGGAACCTCCTGCGCCCGTGGCGACGATCATGAAGCATGTGGATATTGTGCTCGCGCCCACCAGCAAGTCTATCAGTCACACCAGGGCCAGGGCCGTTGCGTGCGCCGCGGGAGCGCGGTGCGCCACATTGCCCGGCATTACTGAGGATTGCATGGCGAGGACCTTAGGAGCCGACTACGCCGCAGTAGGTGCGCGGTCGAGGAAATACGCTGATGTGCTCACGCGGGGCGCCACTGTCAGGATCACCAACGGAGAGGGCACCGACATAACGATGTCGCTTGCGGGCCGCGCGGGCAACCCCGATACAGGTGTATACCATAGTCCTGGCGATTTCGGGAACCTACCTGCAGGCGAGGCCTACATTGCTCCGCTCGAGGGTACCGCGAACGGCATATTTGTGGTGGACGGAGCCATGGCCGGCGCCGGTTACCTGGGCGAGCGTATCAAGATACACGTGCGCGATGGGTATGCTGCGGAGATTGAAGGTAGTGCTGCCGCGGCCGCGCTTCAGGAGATGGTCAGCCCTCTGGGCCTTCCGGCCCGGAACATAGCTGAGCTTGGAATAGGCACTAATGAGAAGGCCATGATCACCGGCACGGTCCTCGAGGATGAGAAGGTTATGGGCACCATACACATAGCGCTCGGCGACAACAGCCATATGGGAGGCATAGTGGCTGTGCCCAGCCACCTGGACGGTATTGTGCTCGCTCCCACAGTTGTTGTGGATGGTGTGACGATAATGGATTCGGGGAAGCTTATCCTGTAGGCGTCGGCTATCGAGCCGGTGATGATTGGGCTGGGCACACCTCCATCCGGAACACGTTGACCACGAGGAGGAGATACGGATGGGAGACCGCGTCTCGGCGAACCCTGCACGGTCTCGCGTCGGCAGGCGTGCGGACGGCCGTAAGAGACCGCCCGATTTCGCAGACAGCGATATTGTCGACGCAATTCTTGCTGAGGTCGAGTGGGAGGACGAAGGGAATCCCGACGCTGCTCTCGACGGGTGGTGGTCCAACCGATGGGCGTCGCCTGCGCGTCATTCTGCTGGAGACGACTAGAACGCAGGGCGCCTGGCGGCATCTGGGGGGGTGATCGTGTGAGGGAGTTTGTCCATCTGCATCTGCATACTCAGTACTCCCTCCTGTGAATGGACGGAGCTGCGAGGACGGACAAGCTGGCGCAGCGCCTACGGGAGTTGAACATGGGCGCCTGTGCCGTCACCGACCACGGATCGCTGTTCGGAGCGGTCGATTTCTACCGGACCTGCCGCGAGTGCGGAGTCAAGCCGATCATTGGCTGTGAGGTATACGTGGCCAACCGCACTAGGCATGACCGTACCCCGCGTGTAGACGATGATCCCTACCACTTGGTGCTTCTGGCCGAAAACCAGCAGGGCTATAAGAACCTTCTGAGACTGTCGAGCATCGGCTACACCGAAGGGTTCTACTATAAGCCTCGGGTCGACAAAGAACTTCTGTCGGCGCATTCCGGGGGGCTCATAGCGCTCTCGGCATGCCTTTCTGGTGAAGTGTCCGTACACATCGCGCGTGGACAGGCTGAAGCAGCTGAGCGGGCCGCCGCCGAGTATCGTGACATCTTCGGCCCAGCCTCGTTCTTCCTAGAAGTGCAGGCCAACGGCATACGTGAGCAGGAACGTGTGAACCGCGAGATGACTGCGATGGGCGCGAGGATGGGAATACCCCTCGTGGCTACGAACGACGTGCACTACCTCCGCCGCGAAGACGCCAGGGCCCACGACGTGCTGCTGTGCATACAGACCGGCGCCTCAGTAGACGACCCGGGGCGTATGCGGTTTCCGACCGATCAGTTCTACCTGAAGTCGCCGGATGAGATGTACCGGGAGTTTCCCGAAATGCCCGAGGTATGCGCGGAGACGGCGCGGATAGCGGAGCGCTGCAACGTGGAGATGGATTTCAGCACGCTCCACATCCCCGAGTTTGCCCCGCCGGAGGGTGAAAGCCTCGACAGCTACCTGAGGCGGGTGTGCATGGAGGGCGCTGCGCGGCGCTTTGGCCTCATTCCGGACGCTGTGCGTGCACGGCTCGACTATGAGCTCGATGTTATTGCGCGCATGGGTTACTCCGGCTACTTTTTGATCGTGTGGGATTTCATCAGGTACGCGAAGAGCCAGGGCATATACGTAGGACCTGGCCGCGGATCGGGGCCGGGAAGCCTGGCGGCGTACTGCCTGGGCCGCGGCATCCGCCCGCGCGCGGTGTGGGAGCGGGCGAACGAGCTGCTGGCCTTCCAGAGCTGCCTGCTGGAGCGCGGCGTGCCGCTGTTCTGGTCGACCGACCTGG
>CAYZHL010000117.1:3923-7820 GCA_964478095.1 uncultured Clostridia bacterium
CGATATCGACTTCTGCTGGGAGCGGCGCGGAGAGGTCATCGACTACGTTACGCGCAAATACGGCGCCGATAGAGTTGCTCAGATCATCACCTTCGGCACCATGGCCGCACGCGCCGCGATCAGGGACGTCGGGCGGGCACTCAAAGTAAGCTACGGCGATGTTGACCGCATAGCCAAGCTTGTGCCGGCCGAGCTCAACATGACTATCGACCGAGCCCTGGAGATGTCGCCTGAACTGGCTGCAGCAGTAGCCGAGAACGAGCGGATCCGCATGATGGTGGATGTCGCCCGCGCAGTAGAAGGGATGCCCCGTCACCCGTCGGTTCACGCTGCGGGAGTTGTAATATCGAAGGAACCTTTGACCGAGCACGTACCTCTATATAAATCGGGGGACGGAGTAGTAACCACTCAGTACCCCATGGAAGACCTCGAGCGATTGGGCATCGTGAAGATGGACTTTCTCGGCCTGCGCACGCTTACGGTGATTGGCAACACGGTGGAGATTGTTCGTCACACGCGGGGCGAGGAACTGGATATCGGCAGCATTCCCCTGGACGATTCGGAAGTCTACGAGATGCTGCGGAGGGCCGATTCGGCCGGAGTATTCCAGCTCGAGAGCAGCCTGTTTCAGAACCTGCTCCGCGAGGTGAAGCCCACACGGTTTGAAGATATCATCGCTCTGATCGCCCTAGGCAGGCCGGGCCCGATGGTGATGACGGGCGATTTCGTCCGGGGCAAGCACGACCAGGCCAGCGTGGCGTATCTTCACCCGGCGCTCAAGAGGATCCTGGAGCCCACGTACGGGGTGATGCTCTATCAGGAGCAAGTAATGCAGGCTGCAAGCGAACTCGCAGGCTTTAGCCTGGGAGAGGCCGACATGCTACGGCGTGCCATGGGCAAGAAAAAGCCTGAGGTCATTGCGGGGCTCAAGGATAGATTCCTGGACGGGGCTCGCGAGCGCGGCGTCCCGGACGATGTTGCCGCGGAGGTCTTTTCTCTGATTGAGAGATTTGCGGGATACGGGTTCAACAAGGCCCACAGCGCGGCGTACGCGTTGATATCGTACCAGACCGCCTATCTTCGGTGTCACTACTTTCCCGAATTCATGGCAGCGACACTGACGAGCGTGATGAGCGCTCCGGAGCGTGTGGCCGTGTACATAGATTCATGCCGGTGCAGGGGCGTCGAAGTGCTGGGGCCGGATGCGAATGAAAGCCTCAAAGGATTCACGGTGCGCGGCGACACGATCCGTTTCGGCATCGCCGCCGTGAGGAACGTGGGCGAAGCTGCGGCCGATGCCATAATCACCGCACGCAAAGCAGGCGGCGGGTTCACCTCGCTTTCCGACTTTTGTGACCGCGTGGACATGACTGCCGTCAGCCGCAAGGCGCTCGATAGTCTGATCAGGTGCGGCGCCTTCAGCGCCTTCGGAAGCAGGCGAGCGCTCCTGGCAGTAATGGACCAGGTCTGCGACGCGAGCGCTGCCAGGCAGCGTCAGCAGCAATCGGGGCAGGCGTCCTTCTTCGATCTTTTCGACAGGCCAGCGCAGTTTGGACAGGCTGAGGTAACACTCCCAAGCGTGCCGGAGTTCAGGCCGGACCAGATACTCGCGATGGAGAAGGAGTTGCTCGGCCTGTACATCTCCGGGCATCCGCTGGCATTTCTTTCGGACACAATAGGCAAGCTATCTACCGTGGCTGTCCGAGACTTGCCCGGTGTGCCTGATGGCGCCAGTGTGACCTTGGCGGGAGTGGTTGCCGGCCGGAAACAGATATCAACCAAGACTGGGCAGCCCATGGCTTTTGTCCAGATAGAGGACATGACCGGGCAAGCAGAGGTGGTTGTGTTCCCGCGAGTGTACGAGCAGTACGCCCAGTTGCTTGCTCCTGATGCTCCCGTGACGGTGAGGGGAAGGGTAGATGTCAAGGAGGACGGGGTGAAAGTGCTGGCAGACACAGTTTCAGTCCTGTCGACATCTTAGGACGAAGACATGGAAGGAGAATCGGTGCTAGAATGGAACATCGGACATAATAAGCGGGCAAGGCTATGTAGTTCAGGTGAAGGGCATCCGAAATGCATAGCGTACGTAACCGCGCTTGAGATGGGAGGTCGGCTGGCATGTGGGCGGTTGTACACATTGCGCCAAATAGAGCAGAAGCAGAGCTTACAAAGCACATGCTGGAAGCGGAAGGGATCCTAGTGATGCTGAGGCCCATGGGTATTCCTCACATGGGTGACTCGGCGAGCGTCGAGGTCCTTGTTCCGGAAACCGAGGCCGAGGAAGCACGGGACATACTGGACGAATACTGATGATCGCTTGATGGCCTAATGGCCGGGGCATGATCTGTCCTCGTGTGATTGGGGGATGCGATATGAGACGAATCGCGGTAGTTACTAGCGGCGGAGATGCGCCCGGGATGAACGCCTGCATCCGGGCCGTGGTGAGAAAGGCTCTTTACCACGGACTGGAGGTTGTGGGCGTCAGACGGGGGTTTCATGGTCTGGTTGCCGGGGATTTTGCTGAGATGAAATCGCGTACTGTAGGCGACATTCTTCAGCGTGGTGGCACTATTCTGAAATCAGCGCGCTCAGAAGAGTTCAAGACTGAAGAGGGACGGGCCAAAGCCCTACTTCAGCTGAGGACATACGAGATCGATGGCGTCATCGGCATCGGGGGCGATGGTACACACGCTGGCCTCAATCTACTTTCTAAAATGGGCATGCCCACAGTGGGCATTCCTGCGACCATCGACAACGATATCGGCTCAACCGACTCCGCCATTGGGTTCGATACTGCCTGCAATACGGTGATCGACGCGATAAACAAGATACGCGATACCGCCACATCACACGAGCGAACCTACGTTGTGGAGGTGATGGGGAGGAACTCGGGCCACATCGCTCTGGCTGCGGGGTTAGCCGGCGGCGCCGAGAGCATACTCATTCCAGAGGTCGAGTTCGATATTCAGCAGGTCTGCGAGAGGATAACCGCAGGCGCCCGCCAGGGAAAGAGCCACAGCATAGTTGTGGTGGCAGAGGGAGCAGAAGGCTCCGTCTCTCCTAGCAAGGGCGGGTTGCCGGGCGGGTGCGCCTACCGCATAGGCCAGCAGATTGCGGAGCTCACTGGTTTCGAGACCAGAATCATTGTCTTGGGCCACATCCAGCGAGGAGGCGCGCCGTCGGTTCGCGACCGGATACTAGCAACGACACTAGGCGCCAAGGCCGTCGACGTTCTGCTGTCGGGATTAGGTAGCGGTGTGGTCGGTGTACTCGGAAATGAGATTCGCGTCATGTCCTTCGCCGAAGCACTCTCGATGAAGCGCATGATCAACATGGATTACTACGAGCTTGCGAACATACTTTCAAATCTGTAGGTTGCCGTCCGCCTCGCATGCGGCCATCGCGGTGTGAGGCCCCGGGGTATATGGCCGAAACATCGAAGGCAAAATAGCACCAAAGACGGCGGAACCACGTTGGGGAGGGCGTGAATTGAAAGCGACGGGGATTGTACGACGTATTGATGATCTAGGCCGGGTCGTAATACCCAAGGAAATCAGGCGGACTCTCAGAATCCGTGAGGGCGATCCTCTGGAGATATTCACCGATCGAGACGGAGAGGTCATCCTCAAGAAGTACTCGCCCATGACGGATCTGAGCTTCTTCGCGCAGGAATACGCGGACTCACTGTATGATGCCACGGGATGCATCGCGGCCATCGCAGACGACCACGAAGTTGTGGCCGTGGCCGGCGCTCCGAAAAAGCAATTTGTGGAGAAAAGGCTCTCGGAGCAGGCTGAGGAGATAATGAAATCCCGCGAGACCCTCGTATCGAATGTACCAAACGAGAATCCGGTAGTCGACAACGCTCAGTTCGAGAGCCAGGTCATGGCGCCGATT
>CAYZHL010000118.1:0-1353 GCA_964478095.1 uncultured Clostridia bacterium
GCCCCAGCCACCTTATCTCAACCTTGCCTGTGGCCGAAGAGTTGCTCTCTTTCATCTTCTCCACCTCCAGTTGTTTTTGCAGTCTCTCTCGATCGCTCTCCCGCGCAGCATCGTACCGCTGCAGCAGTCGCACGACGGCCAGGTTGCGAAAGACTGCGTTGAACCCAGCATACACCGCAACCCCGATAATCTGCAGATACCCGGCAGCTTTGCTCCCCGAGAGCAGCCTCCAGAAACCCAATTGCCAGGGTGTATGCCGGATTGTCCAGTATCAGAATCACCGCTCGCCTGATGGCTTTCCATGGAGTCGTATCCTGCTCCACCATCACCGGATACGCATACATGAACAGGAGCCCCGCGAACAGGCCGAGGTAGATCCACGCCCCGGCCAGCATCCGCATCCATGCAGCCTGGGCCGTCATGATCGCTCGAATATCGATCCACAGGATGAGCACCACTGCAAGGTTGACCGCGCCCAGCACGACCGCCCTGACCCAGAACCTAGTGTAGCCGCGCCACAGTTCGCGAAACCCCGCATCCTCGCGGTGGACTGCCAGGTTGCCAAAGTACGTGATTGCTGCGCTGAGCGGCGCCACCAGCACGACGGCCAGCGGCAATGCCCACATCACAACTCCCGCTGCTGTGACCGACGCCAGTGTCGCGAAGTACCATACGATGCTCGTGACCACGACCATGCCCATGCGCTCGTAAGCGATTGTCGCGCTCTTGCTGAGCACAGTCAGGGCATAGGCCGGCGTGTATCTTTCCGACATGGCTACATCCTCTCCGGAGCGGCGATGCCCATGATGTTCAGAGCGTTGGCGATGACGGTCTTTGCCGCGTCGACCAGCGCCAGCCGGGCCGCGGTGAGCGCGGGGTCATCGCCCATCACACGGCATTCATTGTAGAAACTGTGGAACAGGCTGGCCAAATCCAGCCCATATTTAGCTATCCTGGACGGCGCTCGCTCGATCGCGGCCGAAAGCACTTCGTCGGGAAATGCCGCCATCTTGCGCACTAGGTCCAGCTCGCCAGGCTCCTCTAGAAGCGCGAGATCTGCCGTGTCCCAGGCGTCGCTGGAGATCCCCGCTGCTTCAGCCTGCCTGAAGATGCTGCAGCAGCGTGCATGGGCGTACTGGATGTACCATACCGGGTTATCCATGCTCTGAGCGCGTGCCAGGTCGAGATCGAAGTCCAGGTGGGACGAGGTGTTCCGCATGATGAAGAAGTACCTGGCGGCGTCTTTGGGCACCTCCTCCAGCAAGTCGTCCATTGTTATGAACTCGCCGGCCCGTTTGGACATCTTTACCGGCTGACCTTCGCGCATCAGCGTGACCAGCTGGAGTAAGAGCA